>CALZJV010000047.1 GCA_945787595.1 uncultured Desulfobacterales bacterium
CCCTGTCTTGAATACGGCCTGGTGCCCAAAGGCGGTGGCGCTTTTTTTCTGTCTAAGATTTTAGGGGCCAGCGGGGCCTATCGAATCATGCTGTCCGAAGAAGATATCACTGCGGGCGAGGCGTTGAAGCTTGGTCTGGTAGATGAGGTCGTCGCTTACAACAATTTGCGAAATGCAGCTTTTAGGGTCGCCGAAGACTTTGCCCGCAAACCTTCGAGGTCCTTAAGGTGCTGCAAGCGCCTGCTGAATTATTCCTTTAAAGAACTTCGCGAGTATCTTGAGTTTGAAACGGACGAACTCACCAAAATGATCGGTCCGTTTGGGAACGGCTTGGCAAAAGGGATGTCCTGAAGTATTATTTGCGGATTGGCACTACCTATTCTCTTTTCGAATCATCCCGTATTGGTACATTGCCGTCAGCAGCCAGGCGACTTCATGAAGCCGATTGTAGATCCGCACTCCCTGTTGGTTGAGATCGCTGACAGCCTGGCTTTCCCAGGGGTTGTAGTGGCTGCCGATTAAGATCGGTATGCCCATTTCCTTTTCCAATGCACAGATTTCGTTAACTTGCTGCTTTTCAATTTCTAAAAATATTTTCAACTCTTCGGGGGTCTCTGCCGAATGCATTCCAGGCCTGCCAATACCATGCAGGATTAAGGCGTCCACTTCTTTTGAAGCCAAAATCGCGCGGGCAAGAGATGTCGGAAAATCAACGGCCAGAAATTGCCCGGAAGCACCGAAATCAAGCGGATTCTTGACCGAAGCGCGATCCGGCATTCCCAGAGATCGCAGTTCTTTTTGCAGATCCGGACTGAATTCAGGAACTGACAGTCCCGCTTCCGCGAGACAATCGCTAAGGGCCACCCCCCAGGATCCCCCCATGGTAATGATCGCCACCCGGCGGCCTTTTATCGGCGGACGTTCTATTAAAGCATGGCCAATGGGCAGCAGCAGCTCCATGGCAGGCGAAATAACCACACCCACCTGGCGCAGCAGGCCATTATATATCTGCCACTGTCCTGCAAGGGCACCGGTGTGGCTGTGTGCCGCCCGGGCGCTGTCGACAGTCCGGCCGGCTTTGTAAACCACTACCGGCTTTGTTCTGGTTACTTCTCCGGCTATCTCCATAAAGCGCTTTCCATCGCGAAGGGCTTCGATATACATGACGATGGCATTCACTGCGGAATCTTTGCCAAAGGCCTGAAGAAAATCCGTGACGGTAAGGTCACTCTCATTGCCGGTATGAATAAACTTGCTGACTCCCAGTCCTTTAGCGCGACCGGAAGATAGAATGTCATAAAAAGCATAGCCTCCCTGGCAGACGGCGGCTATAGGCGTGGATAGAAGATTATCGGCGGGAATTGACGATGCATTGAAGCCGGCCACTAGATTGAAAGTGCCACTGACGTTCGGACCGATGAGCCGGATACCGAGAGAGCGCGCCAGCCCGGCAAGGGATGCCTGTTGTTGCCTGCCCTGGTCGGAAGTCTCTGCAAAGCCGGCCGTGATGACGGTGATGCCCTTGACGCCTTTTTGACCGCAGGCTTCAATGGTTTCTTGCACGAAATTTTGCGGAATGGCGCAAACGACCAAATCGATGGGAGAGTTGACCTCCGCAATATCCTTGAAAGCAGGGATACCAAAAACCTGACCGGCCCTCGGATTTACCGGATAGATGTGCCCGGGGAAGTTCGAAGAAAGCAGTCCCCTCATAATAAATGATCCCCAGGAGCCCGGTCTCTCCGACGCACCGATAACCGCAACCGATTTGGGATTCAGAAAAACGTCTAAATCACAGCGATCCTCTTGCATTTCAATTTAACTCCTACCCTAATTGAGTTAAAACCCAATTGGGAGCTGTTGGGTATCGTTCAAAAGCTTGAAGGGATTAAAATCCGCTTGTAAGCATACACCACTCACGGACACCTCGTGTGAAACTCCGCCTAGCCGAAACAGTGAACAGATTGAACGTCGAACATCGAACGTCGAACATCGAACGTTGAATATTGATGACGCTACGCTTTATCGATTTTAAAACAAGCGAACCGCAGAATTTCGAAGGGTAGATTCGCTCTTGGCCTTCGTAGCCAATCTGGCGAAGTAGTCTTGTTCAGTCTTTTTTTAAAATTGACAGAATACATTATTCGATGTTGGACGTTCAATGTTCGATGTTCGATGTTCATTTTTTAGTTAACCCTTCATATGAAACTTCATCAAAATGGCACGGTTTCTTGATGATCAAACTGGCCGCTTTTTTGGCCAGCGGCTGGGCTGAAACCTGAACACTGACACCCCTGGCCCAGACCGAACGCTGTATGAATCTGGAAGATAAGACATTATTGGGATCTCCTGCAGTGAACAGTGAAAATCCGTCATGTCGCACTCTCCGAGGCCTCTAAGGGTCTAAATGGAGAGGGTGAGTTTGTGCCAACACCACCAGGGCATCCACTGCCACCGGTTTGCCTCCGGAGATAATCACCGGGTTGATGTCAATTTCCTTGACGGTTTCATACTCCATTCCAAGCCGTCCGATGGCTATTAGAATGTCCGCCAGCAAATCTTTATTTACCGGTTCCATACCGCGGATGGCTCCTAGGATTTTATGGGCCTTGATTTCCTGCATCATTTCCAGGGCGTCCCGTTTTTCTATAGGTGCGACTCTAAAAGAGGTGTCTTCTAAAACCTCGGTAAATATTCCGCCCAACCCGAACATAACGCAGGGACCGAACTGGGAATCACGGGTCATTCCCACCACCAGTTCGCGCTGACCCTTAACCATCTGCTGAACCAGTACCGCCTTTGCTACGCCATCCATAGCGGAGGTAATTTCTTTAAAGGCAGTTCGGGCTTCATCCTCATTTCTGACATCCATGCGAATCAAGCCTTTTTCGGTTTTGTGAGCAATCTCTGCAGCACACCCTTTCATAACTAACGGGAAACCGATTTTGCGAATAGCCTCCGGAAGATTCGCCGGATTGGTGACGAGCTCCTCCTGTGTCACCGGAATACCGTAAGACGCCAGCACCTGTTTGGATTCATATTCAGTAAGTGCGGTACGTCCGTTTTCGAGCGCTAGATTAATTAGGTTCATTTTTTCCTCTGCTGATGGGTCGGTATTATGTTGATTGCGATATTCTCAACCTAATCTTGCATGTATCTGCCTGCCCTGTGAAATGCTTGTCCAATCAAATGCGGAGCCTGTTTCAGAGGGGCGGTAATCCTCCTCGCTGATCTGAGACATTGACAATCGGTCCAGGTAGATGAATGTAAGGTTGGACGGGAAACTACAACAATTATTTCATTCGGTCAAACTGTTCCTGTATCATGGGGTTTCAGACGATTTTATGAAATAAAAAAGGGCAACCAGTCTTACAGTCTTAGACCGCTGCCCCTCTTTACTTACGACCTGCCGGCGTTAACTCGCCTCCGGCAGGCCGAGTGCTTTATTTTCCGTTGGAATTCGCTACTAATTCTTTTTGATTTTGTATGATCCGTCCTTGTTGTATTCGACTTCGGCCTCCAGGTAATATACCTTTTTAAGCTTCGGTTTGATGTCCTGGAGCATATAATAGGATTCGCCGCTTCTGGCACCGGTCGAGCAAACGAAGACAATCGGCTTTTTGGCTGGCAGTGTATCAACCTTTTCTTCGAGTTCACCGACAGGAATATTGACCGCAGTCTGGAAATGACCGGCGACAAATTCATCCGGGTCCCTCACATCGACCAGATAGATACTCTGTGGGTTTTCCTTCAGGATTTTTTCAAAGGTTCCAAGATCAATCGATCCTTCTTCTGTTCCAGCCTTGACGGCGACTGCAGCAGGCGCAGCACCGAAAGCCTTTTTCCAGGCCGGATAACCGGCATCAAAGACCTTTACATTGGTATATCCAAGCTGATCCGCCTTCCTGGCGGATTGATGGCTCAACTTTCAGGTGTAGCCCCCGCAGTAAAAGATCAACAGCATATTCTTATCGGCCGGCAATTTGCCCTGCAGTTTGTCGAATTGACTGTCAGGGATACTGATGGCCGAGGGGATATGACCTTTGTCGTATTTCGCCTTTTTCGGTCGGGCGTCTACGAGAATTGCTTCATTTGTTGATAGCTGGCTGGACACATACTCGACGGATACAGCGGCATAACTTCCCTTGGCTTTCATATAGCCGGGAAAACCGTCGGCAAAGACCTTGACATTCGTATATCCAAGTTTTTCCGCCTTCCTGGCGGATTTGTGGCTGAGCTTTCAGGTGGGTCCGCCGCAGTAGAAAATCAACAGCGTGTTTTTATCCTGGGGAAGCTTGTCCGCCATTTTATCAAACTGGCTGTCCGGGATGTTTACCGCGGTGGGGATGTGTCCATTGACATATTTCGGCTTGGACGGCCGCGAATCTATGATCATGGCCCCTTCCGGTTGAGGCACTTTGGCGTACTGCTGCACGAGGGTGACGTCCGCAATGTCGTGAAACTGCCAAGCGGCTTCTACCGGTTCGGCGGCTTTCTGGGTAGCGGTACATCCAAAGGCCATCGCCAGAATGAGGCTCAGCATTAAGGATAATACCGAAATTTTTTTCAGGGACATAATAGCTTTCTCCTTTATCAATTAATGGGTTTGAGAAGTATAATACTCACTGCCTTAAGCGATTCTCGGGAAATCTTCCCTTATTTACATTTCGCCGGTGAGGGTGAATCAAATGCGTGGTCATGCATATAGGTGTAGATGTCGGTCACATCTTTATTTGACAGCTGCTGCCATTCTTCCTGGCATTTGAACTGCCCGAAATCTTTTGATTCAAAGACGACATTCCACTCGGCCTGGGTCTTGTCGGCCGGACTCAAGGGCGGCGTTTTGGACTCAATGGCTCCCCGCTCGTAACAGGCATTGTATACTTTGCGGTAGGTATACTTTCCCTTGCGTTTGTTGCCCTTATCCAGGGCAAAGCCCGCACTGACGGTGCCAAATACAAAAACAAATGCCATTACCGTTAAAAATACTTTTTTGATCATGGTTCCTCCTCTGCTGAGATTTATTGTAATTTATCTATAAATGTTAAATTTTCATCCGAATTTCAATTTATACTATTGCGCAGGCTTGATTGGAATCACCCGATCTTGCCTTACTTCCGATTCTTCAATCTCGACCCAGCCGCCTATCCTGTCCAGGGGTGGGTTCGAATTGAACCTGCTGGATGTTGTTTCTTTAGGTCGAATATAGCAATAATTGTACCAGCAATCTAATTCAACTTGTCCGGTAGCGCTGCAATTTCCGGTTAGTTAGAATACTATTTTGTTGTGCCATCATATTGTATTTAATTTAGATAATTTATCAGTTTATGATTATTTATCCGGAAGTTTAATTACCATAAAAAGACAAAAGACTTTTCGATTATTATCCTTTTCAGCCCTTGAAATTGTAAACAGTTAATGTTAAGTTAACATCGATTAAGTTAACAGTTAACGCTTCCGTTCGATTATGACCGATCAGTTTAGGTCTTAAAAATACGGATGAATTTTGCTTAATAGGAGCGCAAGCTGATGGAAATAGCTAAATATTGGAAAACCATTGTTGACACCATGCACGATGGTTTGATGGTGCTTGATCCTGTGGGAAATATTCTGGCGGTCAATCCGGCGGCTGAGCGGCTCACTGGATACTCAGCGGAGGAACTGATCGGTAACAACTGCAGAACTTTAAACTGCACCGGATGTGACATTTACGGACGTGGTGAAGGAAAAGAATGGTGCAGTCTGTTTGTTAGTGGAGAGGTCAGGGATAAGAAATGTCTAATTTCCGACAAAAATCAACGCGCTGTGCATGTTGTGAAGAATGCATCCGTGTTGATAGATTCAGAAGGCCATCTGCTTGGCGCGGTGGAAACCTTCACGGATATATCTGAAATTGTGCGCCAGAAACAGGAAATAGATTCCTTACGGAAAAGTTGTCGATTGGAGGAGGGGCACCACGGGCTTCTGGGCGAATCACAGCCGATGCAAGATCTTTTTGAACTCATAGAAAATGTGGCACAGACAGATGCGCCGGTTTTAATCCAAGGACAAAGCGGCACCGGAAAAGAGCTGGTCGCCAGAGCAATCCACGAGGAAAGCCCCCGCAGCACGAAACCTTTTATCAAAGTCAATTGTGCCGCCTTAAACGAAAATCTGCTGGAAAGCGAGCTTTTCGGACATGAAAAAGGTGCATACACCGGAGCCGATCGCACACGCATCGGCCGTTTTGAAGCGGCCCATGAGGGATCAATCTTTTTAGATGAAATTGGCGACATACCCTTATCGACCCAGGTAAAGCTTTTAAGGGTACTTGAAGAAAAAGAGATCGAGCGTGTTGGTGATCACAAACCGATTTCAGTTAATGTGAGAATCATCTCCGCGACCAATAAAAATCTCGACACACTGATAAGCCAGGGATTATTTCGAGAAGACCTTTTCTTCCGAGTCAATGTCTTTCCCTTATCATGTCCGTCCCTGGCCGAACGGTGTGAGGATATTCCCATTATCGTTCAAAATTTTATTGAAATCAATACAGGTAAGGGAGGAAAGGAAATTTCGGGCCTTACCCCGGAAGCCATGGGGGCCCTTTTGACCTATTCCTGGCCGGGAAATGTTCGCGAGCTCCGCAATACCATCGAGTATGCCTCCATTCTTTGTCCCGGCGGCTGGATCGGCAAAGAACATCTACCGCCCAAAATCAACTTGGATAACAAAAAAGCGTCCTCAATTACCAGATCCAGCACAGCCTCTTGGCAGGAAGAGCGTGAAAACTTGATCAATGCTCTGCGCCGCTTTAAGGGCAATCAGTCTGAAACTGCCCGGGTATTAGGTGTCAGCCGGGTTACCATTTGGAAGCGAATTAAAAAATATGAGATCGATCTGGCTGAAGATTTAAGCCGGAATACAGGCTAGAAGCGGTTTAATAACCCCATCTGAGATCCGGGCTGCATTATTACACCTAAAGTAAGAAGCCATGCGGGCTTGAAGAAAAGGGTACAATATGCACATCGGCGATATCATTCGAAAAAATTCGTCATTAAGTTCTAATGAAATTATGGATATAATGTTAGATTCCTTAAAAAATTTTCAACAAGGCGCTCCAATAGAAGATGATATCACACTGGTGGTTATCAAAATTAATTAATAGGCACCATTTATCGAATTCCAATTCAAATGATTGAAAAACGGATTAAATGGAATTGGCATCCCTGATCTAATAGTTGCCCAAAACGCGAAACAAAATCACTGTAAAATTTATTCACTTGATCGCCATTTTAAACTCATGAAAGACATCCTACGACTCCAACTGACTGGTTAAAAATAGCCTCTACCAAACCTCTGCTGCGCTCCATTCGCACCTCTCAAGCTGGGGTTCTGCACGAACGTACCGAAAATATTTAACTGGAGAAATATTGTGAGAAAACCAAATACATTTATTTGTACTATCTGCAGATTCTTGTCGGCCCTCCTTTTCGTTCTTGCCTTTTCTCCGCTTTGTCACGCCAAAAAGGCTCCGCACGTCCCGGGGCTGCTTCAACCCTGGGTAGACTGGGTTCTACATGGCAAAGAAGAACAGTTAAAATGTATCCCACAATATGATGATGGTGACATTTATCAGTGTCACTGGCCTTATGAACTCAAGATGAAGTTGAATGATCAAGGCGGAGAGTTTAAGCAGTCCTGGTTGGTGCACAACGAGAATTGGGTCGTACTGCCGGGCAACAGCCGCCATTGGCCCCAGGATGTTCGCGTCGATGGAGAAACGTGGATCATTATTCAGAAGAACAAAACCCCGCAAATTCAGCTTCAAACGGGAATTCATACGATCACCGGCCATTTTTCCTGGCCACACTTGCCTGAGAATCTGCAAATTCCATCTGAAACCGCCTTGGTGTCCTTGACCGTCAACAATGAAGAGATTGCTTTTCCAAATCTCGATGCGTCAGGCCGACTATGGCTAAAGAGGATTCAGACCGAAGAAAAGTTAGAGAATAGGCTTAAAATCGAGAGTTTTAGACTAATCGATGATTCAATACCGCCTCAAGTTTTGCTCTATTTCACGCTCGATGTGGCCGGCTCGGCGCGACAGATTACATTAGGTCCCTTATACGCCCCAGAAAATTTCACACCCCTTTCATTAAAAAATTCACTCCCAGCCAGGCTCGAACAGGACGGTAGAATGCTCGTGCAAGTACGGCCCGGTCGATATAAACTAAGCTTAAGTTTACGGCATACCGGACCGTTGCACGAGCTCTCGTTTGACCTTCCTGATAATGGTTTCTGGCCGCAGCAGGAAATTTGGTCATTTCGTGCTCAGCCTGACTTAAGACTCGTTGAGATTGATGGGGTACCGTCAATTGATCCGCTGCAGACATCGATGCCGAAAAACTGGCACAAATATCCTGCCTACAGACTGCTACCCGGCGAGACTATGCGGGTTAAGGAGATTAAAAGGGGGGACCCACAGCCGGCGCCGGACCAGCTAACATTGAACCGAAATCTCTGGTTGCGGTTTGATGGATCCGGATATACGATCCAAGATAACATCAAAGGCACAAAAAATACGAACTGGCGATTAGAAATCGATCCGGCCCTCGCTCTTGGCAGGGTCGCTGTGGATGGTACTGAGCGGTTTATTACCCAGCGTGAAGGATCGGATAGGGCCGGGATTGAACTTCGTAACGGGGCTTTAAATCTTACTGCCGACAGTGTTTATCAGGGAAAAATTGCAGCCCTTCCGGCCACAGGATGGGACCATGATTTTCAGCAGGTCAAAGGGCGACTGCACCTGCCGCCGGGCTGGAAGCTGTTGAATGCGACCGGCATCGACAATATCGCTCGCACCTGGATTAAACGCTGGACTCTGTTGGATTTTTTTGTTGTTCTTATTTTTACAATTGCGCTCGCTAAGCTCCGCTCAAAGCTTTTATCCGGCGTTGCTTTTTTAACCCTGATTTTAATCTATCATGAACCGGGTGCCCCACGCTACGTTTGGCTGGCTCTATTGATCGGTTTTACTTTGCTCAAATACGTACCCGACGGGAAGTTCAAAAAGGCAGTCAAAGTCTACCAGGGCGTTACCATTTTAGCCCTTGTCATCATTACGATCCCTTACGCAATCCAGGCCCTACGGATCGGCATTTATCCCCAGTTGGCCAGGCCATGGACTTCAATGACCGAATATGCTCTGCGGCAGCAAACCATCCCTGCGGCGACCCCGCAAATGGACATGCTGCAAGAAACGCCATCCGTACAGATGGAATCCAAGCCTGCCACCAGACTTGGCAAAGCCCTACGCCAAGAGGAGGACACGCTCTTAAAGGCGCCAATTTCGAGTCAAAAATCTTCCTATTATGGTACCCAAGTCATGCAGCATGATCCAAAAGCCCTTACCCAAACCGGGCCGGGCATGCCCAAATGGCTCCCTTTTGAGACCATTCCATTCAGTTGGTCCGGGCCGGTGACCCGCGATCAGATGGTCTCATTTACCCTTATAGGCCCTAAGACGAACCTAGTCCTGGCGTTTTTGCGTGTGCTTCTCATCATTTTCCTGGCGCTTGGCATGTTTGGCATTCGATACAAACGAAAGAGCGGTTTTAATTTTACAGGGATGAAATCACTAACGTTTCTATCAGTCCTAGTGCTCTTTTTTTTGACTACCAATCTCGCACACAGCACTGAAATTCCTTCCCCGCAAATCCTCGAAGAGTTGCAAAAAAGACTTCTTGAAAAAGATGAATGTTTTCCTGCCTGCGCGGATATTTCAGATGTATATATATCGATTAGCCACGATCAACTTTCAGTGGTTGCCCATATAGACGCGCAACTGGATGCGGCTTTGCCAGTCCCAAGTCATGTGAAACACTGGCTGCCGCAACAAGTGATGATCGATGACAGCCCTGCCAATGGCCTTTTGCGGAAGAAAGACGGATTGTGGCTTTTGGTTCCGGCAGGCAAACATGTCGTCAAGCTGAGTGGCCCGATTCGAAAGCAAAATACGCTGCAACTGCCGTTTCCCTTAAAGCCCCATCGGGTAACCATCAAAGCAGACGGCTGGTCTGTAGAAGGGGTTCATCCCGACGGTACATTTGACACTCAATTGCAATTTAAGCGGATTGTGGAACAGGATAACAAGCAGATAGAAATTCTTGAAACCGGCCTACTCCCGCCGTTTGCGTTGGTTGAACGAACTATTCTTTTAGGCCTAGTCTGGAAAATTCAAACAAAGATTCAACGCCTAACCCCGACTGGGTCCGGGATCGTACTGGACATCCCGCTTATTACAGGAGAATCCGTAACAACGGAAGGCATTAGGGTGACTGAGGGTGTCGCCAAAATCAGCCTGCGTGCCGATCAGAAGCATCTTACCTGGGAATCCTTTTTAGAACCTGCTGATCAAGTCTTACTTGAGCATAAAAAAACAAATGCCTGGACAGAAATTTGGAAGGTCGATGTAAGCCCCATATTCCATCTGGCGTACGAGGGCATTCCGGTGATCCTGCATAAAACCGGGACCCGATGGTATCCGACATGGCATCCGTGGCCAGGGGAGGTGGTTAGCCTCAAAATCTCGCGGCCTGCTGGAATTGAGGGGCAGACGATGACAATTGAAAAAAGTCACCTTGAACTACGCCCCGGCCAAAAAACTACAGCTGCCAAGATGGACCTTTATATTAAAAGTAGTCAGGGTGGGCAGCATACTATTTTATTGCCTTCCGATGCCAAGTTACAGGAAGTAAAAATCAAGGGAAAAATTCAGCCGATCCGTCAGGAAGGTCAGCGCGTGGCGTTTCCTATCACTCCCGGACAACAGAAACTTGAGCTTAAGTGGCTTGAAGCAAAAGGAATAACGATGCGGTATCAGAGTTGCGATGTGGATCTCGGCGCCCGAAGTGTCAACGCTAGTGTTGACATTTACCTACCGAGAAGCCGCTGGCCGCTGTTTTTAGGAGGTGAACAGTTGGCCGGTCCCGCAGTTTTGTTCTGGTCGGTCCTCATCATTGTTGTGCTTGTCGCTATGGGTCTGTCAAAAACCGGCTTAACGCCGCTGAGGTTTTATCACTGGTTATTATTGGGCATCGGCTTATCCATGAGCAACCTGGCTGCCGGCCTCATGGTTGCAGGATGGTTAATCGCTTTAGACCTTAGAAAAAAAGCTGCGAGGCATGAAGGGCGCAAGTTTAATTTTATGCAAATCGGAATTGCTTTCTTGACCATTGCAGCTATGGGCTCGCTTGTTTTCGCAATTTCCAAGGGGTTGCTTGGCCATCCTGACATGAACATCATCGGCAATGGATCAAACAGCGGACTTCTAAGATGGTACCAGGATGTGAGCGATCGTACGCTTCCACAAGCCTGGGTTTTTTCAATCCCGATGTTGACCTACAGGATCGCAATGCTGGCCTGGGCCCTTTGGATATCATTCTGGCTTGTAGGGATTCTAAAATGGGGTTGGCAACGATTTTCCACGCCAAGGATTTGGTGCAGTTTGCCGCCCAAACCCAAAAAAGCGAAAAGACTTAAGAAAGCAGCTAAAAAAGATTCGGTTAAAAAAGACTGAAGGTGATTACGCTATTTATTAAGCTCATATTTGATGGCGAAACCTATCTTTTCCAAGGTAAACGGTTTCTTTACAAAACGCCCTGCGCCTATTCTTTGAGCTTCCCTGACCTCATCTGTTTCAGCGAATCCACTGGCTATGACGGCCTTTTGATTCGGATGAATCTTTATCACCCGCTCGTATGTCTCACGGCCGTTTATTCCCGGGTCCATAATCATATCGAGCAATATTAAATCCACGGTATGCTCTTGCAAGTATTTAACAGCCTCCTCACCGCTGGAAACGGCTTCGGTTTTATAACCTAAGATATTCAACATATTACAGGCTATCTCTCTTTGTGTTTCTACGTCGTCAACGACCAGAATCGTCTCGCCGGCGCCTTTATAATCTCCAATAGCCGGTGATGATTCCCGATCGGCCAACGCTTCCCTTGTGATTGGAAAATAAAGTTCAAATATTGTGCCGTTTTCGGTGCTTTGAACATCGATATAGCCTTCGTGATCCTGCACCACATTCCATACCACGGCCAGCCCTAAACCAGTACCCTTTCTGCCCATCACTCTTTTTGTATAGAAGGGTTCGAAAATTCTCTCAAGATCATCCGAAGTTATTCCAGAACCGTCGTCGGATACCGCCAGAACGACATATTCACCCGTCCTCACATCGTCATACCCTCTTAGGGGTTTATCTATATACCGATTCGCAGTCGATATTGTTACATTACCGCTGCCCGCAACAGCCTCCGATGCGTTTGACACCAGGTCTGTTACCACCTTTCTGATATGCGCGTGGGAACCGGCTATGTTGAGCAAGCCTTGATGGAGTTTGGTCTTGAATGTAACTGCAGGATAATACTCTTTGAACTTATGAAACTCCGGAGTATCCAAATATTCTTTGATTATGTCATTTAGGCTCAAAGGCTCTTTGACTGTCGCCACACCTCTGGCCACGGTTAATAAATCCTGGACGATGGCAACCGCCCTGTGTCCGGCCTCCAGTATTCTTTCAATCGGTTTCCTGAGTTTGCTGTCTTCAGGTAAATTCAGCAAAAGTAGCTCCGGGTAGGTTACAACTCCCGACAGGACGTTGTTCAAGTCATGAGCAACACCACCTGCCAAAAGTCCCAGGGATTCCATTTTCTTTAGCCTTTCGATCTTTTCTTGACTCTCCCGTAACTCATTCTCGGCCCGCTTACGCTCGGTTATGTCGTGGACAATCGAATACAAAAGTTTTCTGTCATTTATGGTAATGGGACCACTATATACTTCAACATCTCTAATTTCACCACTTGACAAAAGGTGACTAAAGTAAAATTGTCGGCATTGTTCCTTCTTTGCTCGCTCCATTTCCTGAAATACTTGTTCATTCGTTATCATATTTAGGCGAGTAATCTTTTTGCCAATAAGCTCTTCATAACTCCAACCATAAAAGGTAATTGCGGCCGGATTTGCATCTACTATATCCCCATTATCCGGATCAACCAGCAGCATTACTGAGTGATTATTATTAAATAGACTTCTATATCGATTTTCGCTTTGCCGCAGTTCCTCTTCAGTTCGTTTAAGATCGGCGATATAAGTTGCCAATGTTCTTAAAACAAGCAACCAGATTAATAATAAGACCGGTACGACTGCAGTTACCGATATTACAGCAAAAAGCCCCTGTCGGTAACGCCTCTTGATCGAAGCTTGTATACGGTTGTCCAAAGCATGTGAAATTTGTTCTATTCCTCTATGGTAAAGCAGCTTTTCTTTTTCATAATTCACACTTGACAGCAAAACACGTGCAGCTTCAGCATTCCCGGCTTGTATCAAATTAAAGCTTTGGTTTTCCATGGCAACAAGGATTGCGTTTGCACTGTCGATCATGGCGGCTGCTTCGGTCATGAAGGTCTCGGGAGCCATTTTCTTAGCTTCTCTTATTGCGGCATCCAGCAGCGGTTCAAACCGTCGATAGCGCTCTATCCACTTCAATTCTCCGGTAGCCGCTGCCATACGAGCTGACATTGTTAGTACTTCGTCAAAGTGAAGAATAATACCATTCAGCTCTCTAAGCCTGAGAGTTATTTTTTGAGTACTTTTTGATTCCTTGTAGGAACGCCAAATGAGGTAGCCGAAAACTACGAACAGCATCATTGTAATGAGCAGCGAAATAGTTAAGGCTATTTTGGGGGAAATATTTATCGATTTTGTTTTAACAGCTGTCATTGCTTCCACCGTACTTCTTCAAGCATCCGCTATGACATTGCGCAATTGATCGCCGTTGGTTTTCCACCAGTTGAACAGGATCGAAAGATCGGTGGCGATGTTGAAATGGCGTACGCCCATATCCAGGTAGTACTTGGCCTCATCGACGCTGTTTATTTCAGCCCGCGGCGGTATACCCATTTTGATCGCCGTTTCGAACACCCGACGTTCGACCGCTTTGACCTCCGGCGAGTTGCGGGCGCCCGGCCGTCCGATGCTCATCGAATAGTCTACCGGTCCCCACTGAATCATATCAATCCCCTTTACGGAAAGAATCTCTTCCAGTCTTTCGACAGCCGAGTGCTTTTCGATCATGATCATCACAACGATGTCTCTGAGCGCCTCTACATAATCGCTCGATCCACCGTATCCCATGTAGGCGAAACGCCGGGCGCCGACGCCATGGATACCCTGATCTTCGGGCGTGTCGGGACGTACGATTCGGACGCACTGCTCAACCTCCTCGACACTGCGGCTATCGGCAAACAGGACCCCCTGGAAACCGGAACCGATCCCACGCTGGGCAAGAAAGCCGCGCGGTTCCTGGTCGATCTTGATGACAGCAGCCAAGTCATACAACTCCGCCGCCCGGCAGAAGTTATCCAGGGCATACAAATCAAAGGGGGCATATTCAGCCAGAAACTCAACGTAGTCAAATATGCCGGTATGCCCGATGGCCTCCACCACGGACGGCCAGGTACTGTGGACCCGGGTACCGACGGAGGGTTTTGCGGCATTTAGCAATTGGCGCAGTTTATTCGTTTTCATTTGGTTTACCTCGGTCTTAATCAGTTGCGGGCAACAATCGGCCCTGATCATTAAATTGAAGCTCCAGCGGAGTTGCGTCCGCAGTGATATTTTTTTGTGCCTGTAGTTCGGGCAGCAAAGCTTCAGTGGCCCAGAAGGTCTCGAGTTCACCGGTGTTGACAATGCGGGCCATGCGAACACTTCCAAGATCCGGTGTCCGGTCAAAGGCGGTTTCAAGTGCCAGCCTGTCATTTTCAACGGGAATCGGCATGCGGGCGGAACGCAGTACACCCGAGGTAAAGGCATTCAGGTAGGTGGCATCCCAGTCGATGCTTTCAATTACCCGGCGGGTGGTCAAATCGGCCATGCCGATGCCGGTGGCGTTTCCGTGGGAGTGCGGCGTCAGGTTCAGCACGACCAGGATGCGATAATCCGGTTTGCGCGGACCGCCTTCCCGGCGCCAGAAACCGACGACGTTGGGATCCATGCCGGCACCGCTGACGTTTTTGCCCATTTCATCCACCAGCAGCACATCCAGATCGTCAAGTGGAATCCTCGGCAGTAGTTTCCAAGCTGTTTCCAGGAACTGGCGGTCAACCTCAACAAATTCTTGCGGTCTAGCCAGTTTGAGCGAGTGGGTGCCGCCCAGTGCGTTTTCAGTTACGGCCAGGCCGCAGAGAACAGAGCTTTTTTCCATTATGCGCCGGGCGGCCGGCACGATGGTCCGGGCCAGATCGTACTTGTGCATGTTGGCGGCCCCTTTTTGGCGGCCGCAGCCGACGGCCAGGATCTTGCACAGCCCGGATTCCACCTCCGAACGAAACGCTGTGTGGGGCTTGATGCGATTGATTGCCACGATATGATCGGCATCCAGCGCATCTTTGGCAAAAAAGACTTCGGCTCCTGACACCACACGCCCCAACGATACGACATCCATGCTCGATACGACCGGGGCGCCGACGCTGCTTTCGGTGATTCCCAGTTCTGCCAGAACCTGCCGTTGTCCCTCGGCCGTTCCGCCGCCGTGTGATCCCATGGCCGGTATGATAAAAGGTTTCAGCTGCAGCGATTTGAGGCATGCCACGGTCGCGGTTACCAGATCCTTGAGATCGTGCGTCCCGCGCGATCCCACCGCTACGGCCACCGTCTGCCCCGGCATAATTCTGCCGGCAGGGTCAAAATTGGCAAAGGCCTCGTGCACCGACGCGGCAACATTTGGCAGCGATGTGACATCGAATTTTTGCTTCACACGATAAAGTACTGGAAATTGCATGGATTTTGCTCCTCTCAAAGCCTAAACTGGATCGGTCTCGCGCTCGAGGCGTCTTCGTTTTTTTCGTCTCCAGCTTCGAATCTGGGAGACGATGGTAAAAATAAGAAATATCAACAGAATAATCGCAAAGGGACGGGTCAACATCTGGGTAAGATTTTCACTGTAGGTCAGCAGCGCCCGTCTCAGCGAAGTATCAGCAAATCGCCCAACCAAGATTCCTAATACCATGGGGGCCAGCGGGTATTTCTTTTGTCTGAAAAAAAATCCCAAAACGCCAAATCCAAGCATGGAGTAGATGTCGAAGCGGGTAAATCCGGCTGCCCAGGCGCCCAGCACCCCCAGCGCGGCCGCGATCGGCAGCAAGATCTCCCGGGGGCTCGAAAGGATCCGAATGAACGACGGTGATATCAGCATGGCACCGAGGCGGTTGAAAATCGCGCACAGCCAAAAGAGGATCACGATTTCGGCGACAAAGCCGGGGCGCTCGATCATGAGCATCGGTCCGGGCCGGATACCGTACATAAACATGGCAGCGATCAGAAGGGCGGTGGGTCCGCTGCCGGGGATGCCGAAGACCAGCGACGGAATCAGGGCCCCGCCGGACGTGGCACTGTTGGCGGCTTCAGCGGCGATGACGCCTTCCACCTCGCCCTTGCCGAAATTGTCCTTGTTCTTGGAGCGCCGACGGGCCAGGTCATACCCCAGCCAGCAGGCTGCTGACTCCCCCACCCCGGGCACGATGCCGATCCCCACGGCCACCATCACCGACCGGATGATGGTCAGCAGGTATTTCCAGATGAGCTTGACGTTGACAGTCACCCAGCCGCCTTCACCGAGGATCTGGTAGGGCGTTTTCATCTTCAGAACCATGAATACTTCCGCAAGACCGAAAAGGCCGATTAAAGCCGGCACAAAATTAAAGCCACGCATCAGTTCCGTGGTGTATCCAAAACGCGGGTAGGCCCAGATGTCTTCCATGCCCACCATGGCGATGATGAGCCCGATCAGCGCCGAAATCCAGCCTTTGAGCGGGTTGTCGCCGGCCAGGGCACCGGCCAGCGTGATACCCACCAGGGCCACTAAGAAGATCTCCCAGTCCCCCATTTTGAGGGCAATCAAGGCGATAAAAGGCAGCAGAATAAGGGTAACTGCCTCGCCTAGCATCTCCCCCACAAACGAACCGCTGAAAGATGCCTCCACGGCCTCCTTGACCCGTCCCTGTTTAGCCATCGGAAAGCCATCCACACAGGTGGCCGCTGCGGCAGGTGTACCGGGGATGTTGACCATGATCGCCGTCACACCGCCGGCGGCCATGGCGCCCACATAAATGGCAATCAGCAGACCGAGACCGATTTCAGGGGGCACACGGAAGACAAAACCCAGCAGCAGGGACATGGACATGACAGCGGAGATGCCCGGCAGCATGCCGGCAATCATCCCGGTAATGCCGCCCAAGGCGAGTGTCAGCATTAACATCGGATTGGTGACAAGCCTCAAAAATATTTCCGGCAAAAGTTTCCATTCTTGCAGTACCAGGGACCAATCCATATCAGTATTCTCCGAAGTCAGCTCCGCCGCAGACTGCCGAAATGTCCAGCTTGATCGAAAAAGGGACATAACAATTCAGCGCAGGGTTCGCAGCCTCCGGCCTCTCCGAGCTGTAGGCTCTACGAGCCGGAAGCCATTGGGGAGACCTACGCCCCGGCGGGAGAACGCCGAGAAAGTAAATTTTAAATAATTCCTGCGATCTTTGCGTTATCTGCGGTGAAATATTTCTCGAAAATGGCATCGGATTTTATGAAGTTTATATGAGTGTTTGACAATTTAGGGCACAGGCATGTCGAATACGCGCGGTAGGAAAACCGCAACCAGCCCTGTCGCGATCAGCGTGTAGATGACAATCTTAAGCGGGCCCCCGATTTTGAGATAGTAGAAAATCAAGACGTGGTAGATGAGCGTTGCCACGAGGAAGGGCACATGCCCGATCAGCCCAACGATATACAGCACCATGAATCCGAGAACCCACAGGAAGCGGCGCAGCTCCTCCTCGTCGCGGATACTTCTGCACAGTGCCCCGATATGTTTGAGTCCACCGCTCCGCAGGGCCCTCACATTAATGACAAGGCTCAAAAAGAGCAGCACGATTCCAGTGAACAGCGGCACAAAGCCCGGACTCATCAGGATTCCCAGATGACCCTTTTGGGGCATGCGCACCGATTCAACAATCACAAAGAGGGCAAAAAAGGATACGCAAACACCCAGCATGAGTTCGCCGGCTTTATCCAAGCCGGCGATGTCAAGACTGTCGTTGGTCTTTTGTTGATTCGGCGGCATTTTCTATAATAAGTGATTAAGTTAATTGGAATGGATTCCATTATATTAGGTTAAATCAGACAGGATTAACAGGATCATCAGGATATTCTTTGTTTTATTCGGAAACAAAGAATAAAAAATTTCAATAAATCCTGTTGATCCTGTCCCAGAACAAGAAAATATAAACGAATCCACTGCCTTGCTTTTATTTTTTTAACTGCTTATACAGGGTCTCCACGCTGGCCGGCCAGACTTTGGCATTGGCGGCCCGATCATGCGGCGGCCATGCCCAGTCGGCCGGTTTAGGAATGCCGAATTGGGCCGGATCGTTTTTGGCGATCTGAAGATCCCACAATGCCGTGCAACGGGCCGCCTCGATCCGGGACATCTGCTTGTCGGAGGCTGATCCCAGCAACGGCGCCCACACACCTGCACGTTGTTGGACCGCAACTTTCTTGAAACCTTCCTGTTGGACGGCCCAGATGAAGGCTTCGGCAATTTTTTCAATCACATCCGGCGGGGTGTCGCGCCGGATATAAATACCGAAATAGGGGTTGATGGCCTGGTAAGGTTCGAGGGATGGGAATTTTTTAACGGCTGAGGGAAAATTGACGCCTTCAAAGGTGATGTCTTCGCTGTAGAGATTTGCAAGTGGCTTTACCCTTCCGGCCACCGCCCAGTCGCTCAGATCACCCATCGTAACCGAAGTAAAATTAACATCTCCCGACAGCAGGTAGCGGCCGGCTTCACGCCCGCCCTTGTAAGGCACCGGGATGACCTTTTCCGTGATCCCGGCAGCTTCCATCAAAATACCGCCGAAGATCGCGCCGTTGCTGCCGGCGCCGGGTGACCCGAATTTAAAGGTCCCCTTGGGCTTGGTTTTTATATCGTTTAAAAATTCATCCAGCGTATTCCAGGGCGCATCGCCTTTGACGTAAATCGTTGTTGGAAAAACGACCGACAGCATGGCATAGAAATCGTTCCAGGAAAATTTGCTGTGTCCCAGAACCGGCCAGGTACCATGAACGGCGGCGCCACCGAACCACAGGTATCCGTCGGCCGGGGCCTCCGCTACCTGGGTCGCACCGATACCACCAAGCGCACCGGTTACATTGGTGACCAGTATCCGCTGCCCCAGTTGTTTTTCCATCTCCAGACTCACCGCCCGGGTGGTGGTGTCGGATGAACCGCCTGCGGACCAACCCACATAAACGGCAATGGGTTTGTCGGGCCAGGCCATCGCTGGTGAAACGCCCGCAAAAAATACCGCCACGGCCAACATGATAACAGCGAATCCCAAATAACTACGAAAATTTCTCATGTTTCCTCCTCCTTTTTGTTAGAGTTGGTGTAAAACCTGCATCCAGTCAAAGGTATCATGATCTTCATGAAATATTGCCCACGCTCGCGAAATAAATACTTCATTTTCTAATGACGCCTTTAGCACAAGAGTAGCTGTGTTTCAATAAAATATTTTAAAAGCCGGATCTCACGGGTTGACTTCTTTATTCTATTAACGAAAACCTGGTCCTCCCTCTCTCCGAGCTGTAGGCTCTACGAGCTGGAAGCCGGGCTGTAGGCCCTACGGGCCGGAAGCTGGACCCGGAGAGTCTTTTCTGAAACTTGATGACCCATGGCAGCATGATCTCATCCGCAAAAGAAACGGCTTCATTCTGCAGGGCCGCATCATCTTCGGACAGGCCTTTTTCCAGCAGGAAGTATAAGTATTCCAACTCAATGGAAAGATGGTCGGGGGGTTCGTGGATATGGTCTCCCAGCGACAGCTTTTTGGACTCAAAGCGCTCTTTCATCAAAACGGCGGGGGGACCCATAAGCGGAGCATCTTGGCCAGGTGCGCTGCCGGCCTCATAGCAGGAAGCATACAGCGGGGCGGTAATGCCGTCGCGATTGTTTATAAATAGACGGACATAGGTTTGTTCCAGGTTTTTAAAAATTTCATCTTGGCCCGTAGATGAAGTACAGATGGCCTTTAGTTCATCTATGATGGTGGGAGGTTCATAGCTCACAATCGGCTTGAGCGCCTCAAATGGTTTGAGATAAATTCGCCCCAATGAATCCAAGCCGCCATCAGTATCAGGTCCCCAGTAAAATCGGGACAGCAAGGCGACACCTTCCAGCAAGGCTGTCTGGTGTATTTCATCAAGGGAAGAAATTGAATGCATTCGGCCTCCTTATTTTTGCAATACCAAAACCGGAATCAGATCTTATGGCGGCAGAAGTGCTCGGCATGTGCGACGGACAGCTGGCACGCTGCAAACGGGGCGGCGCTAAAACCGAATGGACATGCAGGTTAATCCGCCGTCCATCTTATGCACTTCACTGGTTTCCAGCTCAATTATTTTAAATCCAAGAACCTCAAGTTGCTTGCGGGCATCGGGAAATCCAGCGGGAGTCAGAAGATATCCATTGACCAGCAGGGTATTTGCAGCATAGGCGTCAGTTTCATCCACCACAATTTTATCATATCCATTGAGTTGCTCACTTTCGGCAAAATCAGGTGTGATGAGCAGCGTGTTTTTGCCGACAAAATTGACACTGGATTTGAAATGCAGCCCGGCGCCCACTGGAATCGTAACCCAGGTGTTGCCAAAGCTTTCCAGAATATGGCCAAGTTGTCCGGCGCCTTCTTTGTTGGTTCGTTGCGACAACCCGATCAAGAAATGCTTGCCCACCTGGAGAACATCACCGCCGTCAACGGTGCCGGGAGCCTGAATACGTTTAATTTTGCGAAAACCGGCCAGAACCGGGACCATGGATTCCTCTTCGCCTTTGCGGGTTTCAGCTCCCGGATTGGTGATGACGGCGACATCGGGTGTGACGACGGCCGTGTCTTCAACAAAATAGGCATCCGGGTAATCCGGCAGTGGATCGAGAATGGTAACCTCGAGGCCGCAGGATTTTAAGGTTTCGAGGTAGGTCTCATGCTGTTTGAGGAGCAGCTCATATTGGGGCGGTTTGGCGCTGACGGTGGTGGTGAGCCCCTGGGCAAAATTGTTTGCGGGCTTTCTGGCAATGGCTTGGGTGAACATTAGTCTTTATCCTTTGCATGGTATTGGGCCTCGGAAACAAATAAATCCAGAGTCTTGCTTGTCTTTTGGCCCGTTTTCGGTGTTGCGCCAAAAGTCACGTATAGACAATATGCTCCCTTGGGCGCGCCTGGAAAACGAACCAAAATCCGGCGCAATCCTTGTGTATTTACTTGTTTCCGCGACCCTTACCGGTCTCGATGGCGAAAGACTCACCGGCCGGGGTGTCTGATTTTAGCAAAATATCTGCAGACATATAACAAAATTCCCCCACTTTAGATAGAGGGGAGAAATATTTTAACAAAAATTAACAGAATTATAATCCCAAAAAAGGTCATATCGACGCCGGTGGAAATTGCATTGCAAACCGTGAAAAACTCAGGTTCAAGTGAGCCTAAATCCGTCCAGGACCAAATCTGTAAATACCATTGGGGAACAAGCTCACCTTTTCATGCAAATTATCCGGAAAAGTCGCTGAACGGAATAACGCTCACTAAGCCCCTCAGGCAGTTTCTCGGTTTGCAACGAAACATCCACCGGCTTTTAACGAGAACCTTTGTTTTGATTATTGAACCGAAAATTAAAGAGGGGAGCCTGGACAGGATTTCATCTTTTGAGGAGATAAGAAGGTGGTCAAGACGGTATACTGCGACTACCCGGGGATGTTGATCCGGTAAGGGATTTGTTGCGTTTGCAAAAGAAGCTTGCGCCAATGGCTGTTACGTGCCCGTTTTTGAACCAGAAACCCGTTAGCCTAAAATATGGCGGCAAACAAATCGAATCAGTACTGTCCCACAGCTATTTTAGCAGGAAAGTAGGCTTCTTTCGGCCAATCACGCAAAATTTGCAGAATTTCTCTAACGTAGGCACCTTCGCATTCGGCACGGCAAGGGTGGAGGTCTTCCCTTTGTAGGCAATAGCCGGGACAGTGCTCGGACCCGGACAGACATTCTGTAAATATCGGACCATCATGGAGATCTTTAAACAGACTGGCGGGGATGCCAATGGTTGATTGACAGATCGAATGGTTGAAGAGGAAGAACCCCAGCACTCGGTCACCGAAATTAACCTGATATCCCACAAGATCGATGTGGCTGTCTTGCATAAATTCATGCCGCGAAAACCAGGGCGTCTTACAGCAGGAACACGTTTTAAATATATTCATGGGTTCACCAATTGAAGTTGAATTTTTGGATCTTAAATCCAGTAATTGAGACTGCAATATTTATTCCAAAGAATATTATTGTGCTGTGGCTGAACACGGTAATGTGGCGGATGTACGACCACAGCAGACGCAGGTGAAATAGCGGATAAAATTATTTATCCTTTTATAACAGTTTGAGGAGGGGCAGGAATCTGTCGCTAGCGATCGACTGTCAAAAAAATGGCAACAGTATTCCGTAGGATGGATTTAAATTTTCCCTTTTAAATAGCGCTGTCTTTTTTGCTCCGGAAACTTTTCGATGGCATATCGCAGCATGGTGCGCGGCATTTTTTTATAATGCTTTTTTAAAAAGGTTTCTTCCGTTGGCAGGTGGCGCTTGCCGATTTCGCGCAGCATCCAGCCTGTGGCTTTATGAATCAGGTCTTGCCGGTCAAAAAGCAGCATTTTGGAAATTTTGAATGTTTCAGAGAACTCATGACGTTTGATGAAATGAAAGGTCGACATGATCGATATTCTTCGTTCCCACAGGTCTTCGGACGCAGCCAGACGATGCAGAACCGCCTTGTTTTTGTCCATCAGGTAGGCCCCGACAATATGTTCCGCCGATGAATCCACAAGATCCCAATTGTTAACAAATCCGGTGTTTTTCAGATATATTTCATAGATAGACTTTCTCACGGGCTCATCGCCTTTGGAGAATGCACCAACCAGCAGCAATAGCGCCAACAGTCGTTCTTCATGTATCCGCGAACGGAGCAGAATTGCAATTTCCGCGACGGTCAAATCAGAATGCTCTTTGGCCAGCTTTCTGAGAATCGGCACCCGGATACCGATGAACACGTCACCTTCGCCATATTCACCCGGCCCGGTTTTAAAAAATTTCCGGCTGATGGCCGCATGTTTCTCGTTGCCGAGCTTTTTCAGTTTTTTCTGAATATCCTGTATGGTCATGGTGAATTATTGAGTTATCCCCAACCCGGATCCACCAGGAAGAGAATAAATTGCCACAAAGGCACTAAGACACAAAGCGGAGCCGTTGGTTAAGATTCATTCTAAAATTGGAAATCTGGTCCTCCTTCCGGGCTGTAGGCTCTACGGGCCGGAAGCTGGGCCAGGATGCTTTACTTTTGTGTCATTGTGTCTCAACTCATTGGAATCAGCTTATACCACAAGCTGTTGATATTATAAAGGCATGTTGATAGGAATGGGATAACCAACCGGAATTAATTCATATTTTATCTGCAATCTCACTTTACCCATAAACAGATTGATGAAATCATTAAGGATAATTTTCTTGACTTTGTAGGTTCTACTTGTGGTATCTGAAAATAGTTGTCGGCAAAGCAAATAATTTAAGAAGGAAACGATTATGCCAAAAGGGATTCCGAGATTTCAATCCAGCCTGATATTAATGATCGCTGTATCAATCATTTTGATGGGATGTTCCACCGCCTATTACGGCACCATGGAAAAGCTGGGTTACCACAAAAGGGATATAATGGTCAGTCGGGTGGAATCAGCCAGAGACGCCCAGGAGGAAGCCAAAGAACAGTTTAAATCTGCCTTGGAACAATTCAGCAGTGTTCTGAAGGTTGATGGTGGTGAACTGGAGGAAAAGTATGCTCAGTTGAAGGCAGCCTATGACGAAAGCGCGGCCAGAGCAGAAGCAGTGCAGGAGCGCATTGAAGATGTGGAAGATGTATCTGAAGCCTTGTTTGAGGAATGGCAAACTGAACTGGATCAATACACCAGTGACAGCCTGCGACGCAGCAGTGCCCGCAAATTGAGGCAAACAAAACAGCAGTATGCACAGCTTATTGGTGCAATGAAGAGGGCAGAGAAAAAAATGGCGCCGGTGCTCCGGGCTTTCAATGATCAGGTTTTGTTTCTGAAACATAACCTCAATGCCCGGGCAATCGCTTCACTTCAGACCGAGCTGGCCTCAGTAGAGGCTGAGGTAAACTCACTGATTAGGGACATGGAGGCCTCCATTAAAGAGCCTAATATTGAGAAATTTTTAAGCTGTAAAGATGCCACTCATACCTGTCTGCCAACTTAGTGCTCAATCTCTTTCTACAAACAAACTGATTCAGGAAATCAATTAAATTCCTGACCGGCTCCGTTATTCCACCAAATTGAAATGCATAGCTATGATTTCCTTTCACGCAGGCCAATATCATAACATTTTGGCAGCTAATTATTAAATGCAAGATAAATAGGAGTTAAATGTAATTGAGGCTCATTAAAGATAAGTTTACTTATTTCCAAAAGAGGTTTACGCTCTTTAAAAATTGCAAATAGAATTGATTTTTTTATACCAAACACTGATAAACTATTTCATGTGTTTGTATCACATTGGCCAAGTCGAATTTGGTGTCCGGAAAACAGTCCTGATCGACATCTACTTGGAGTTCGTTTGAGGGACGCCGTTGATGAAGACAGTAGAAAGCATGCCAGAATTTCTGATATTCCTGTTTTTTTAACAGTCGTTTCAGACCAGCCGCCGGTAAGGGTGATTTATGCAATTTGTCATGTCATTATAACGACGAGCGTTGGATTTAAATCGAGTTTTGCTTTATCTCTAAATTTCTATCGTAGTTCAATCCGAGGCTTGCAGAAAATCGGAATAACTATGGTAAAATACTGATTGTTGATTAAGGAGCCGATATGGTAGCAGAGATGACTCCTCGAGAGCGTGTGATGACCGCCTTGACCCTGGAAGAACCGGATCGGATTCCCCTCGACCTCGGACAGGCCGCAGGAGATGCCATTACCGTGACCGCTTATAAGAATCTGATCAAGTATCTCGGTTTTCCCAAACGCACCATCCAGATTTTGAGCAAACTGGGCCAGACAGCCATAGTAGACGAAGATGTCCTTAAGCGGTTTCGTATCGATTTTAGGCGTATCGATCTCGGTGCTCCGGATCATTGGAAAGACGAGCCGGTCGGCGAAGATAGCTACCGAGATGAATGGGGGGTGGTTCGGACACGTCCCAAGGGAGGCTTCTACTATGATCTGACTGGATCTCCTCTTGCCGAAGACGATTCCATGGACGCGATTGAGAAACATCGATGGCCCGATCCGGAAGAACCGGGCAGGTATCGGGGATTAAAGGAGAAAGCCAAAGCCCTTCATAAAGATACCAACTATGCAGTGGTACTCCAGGTCAATTGCGCGTTTTTTCTCAGGTGTGCCGAACTAAGGGGGTGGGAGAATTTCTATATGGATCTTGCGGCAAATCCGGAATTTGCAGTCGCACTGATGGAAAAATATCTGGAAATCCGGCTCCGCATGGCTGAAAAAGCCCTTGAAGAAGTTGGGGAGAATATCGACATCGTCATGGTGAGCAGCGATGACCTCGGCATGAATGATCGGACCCTCGTATCGCCAGACATGTACCGCCAGCTCATCAAACCGCTTCAAAAAAAGACCTTCGCGTTTTTCAAAGCAAAAACCCCTGCCAAGCGATTTTATCACTGTGATGGTGCAATCTATCCCTTAATCGAAGATTTAATTGACATCGGCGTAGAAGCATTGAATCCGATTCAAGTGTCTGCCGCAGGAATGGGAGATACCAAACGCTTGAAATCGGAATTCGGAGACCGCCTCGCCTTCTGGGGGGCAATAGACACCCGGGATGTGCTTCCTTTTGGATCTCCCAGTGATGTGCGGGAGGAAGTCAGGCGACGATTTTTCGATTTGGGGCCCGGGGGCGGATACGTGGTCTGTTCGGTTCACAACATCCAGCCGGAAGTGCCCCCTGAAAACGTGGTGGCCATGTTTGACTCGGCGCATGAGATCGGAAGATATCCCATAATGTGAATAACTCTTAGATTTTGAATAATACCGATTCTCTTTAAATTCTATATTTTAAATCATATTAGAATCTCAATCCTGAACTCGAATAATATCTTACAGCGAGCAAGCGTATTGATTTTTTTTAAAAGAATAACTTGACAAGCGGTATTGGTTGTGAAATCAAATTATAAATTAAATTCAATTTATAATTTAATTTGCATTTTAGATGGCAAATAAAAATAAAGAAAAAAGCATAAAAGATCTGACGCGTAAAGCGTATATGGGTATCCGGCACATGTTTTTTTTCAAGGAAATCGTGCCCGGTCAAAAAATTGCCTAATTATCGAATAAATGAAAATAACCCGTGTTGAAGCAATAGAACTTCGGTTGCCCGAAGATGAAGTCTTGGAACATAAAGCTTCGTCCTGCCAGGATGCACTGATTGTCAGAATCCATACTGATGAAGGGATTGTCGGAATCGGTGATGCCTATACATTGCCAAGAGCCGCTAAAGCTCTCATTGAAGCACCTGTGAGCGGGGCCAGTGCTTCAGGGCTTGGCCGGTTGTTGATTGGATTGAACCCGCTGAATATAAAGGTCATTAACGATATGTTGCATGCCAGGAATCTTCGTCTGGGTCGAAGAGGACTCATCTGTCATGCTATTGCTGCCATTGACATCGCTCTTTGGGATATCGCCGGCAAATATTATGACCAACCAGTCTATCAACTTTTGGGGGGTTCTTTTTGGACCCGACGGTAACCGCACCTGCCAAATTGGAAAGCACTGGATTAACGAGGGTTTTACAGCCGTAAAATTTGGCTGGAGCCCTATGGGCCGCAGTGAAAAACTGGATATTGAGCTGGTAGAGGGCGCACGGCACGGCGTGGGCGATTATGACTTGATCATTGATGCCGGCTGTTGCTGGGACACTGCAACTGCAATTAGACGAGCGCAACAATTTAAAGACTATAATGTTCTGTTTCTTGAAGAACCTTTAGACCGGGAAAATATTTCCGGTTATAAAAAACTGACTGATATCTCGGCTCTTCCAATTGCAGCAGGAGAAGGTGTAATGGGACGATTTGCCTGGCAGCATTTTATTGAAAAAAGCGGCATCGATTACGCTCAGATTGATATTGAAAATAACGGTATCACAGAATCTGTAAGGATCGCAGATACAGCGGAAGACAGTGGCCTTCGAGTGATAAATCACTTTTATACCAATGGAATCGGCCTTGCTGCCGGTCTTCATTTTCTGGCATCCCGAAAAAGTGCGTTTATTCTGGAATACTGCGTCGAGGATACCCCCATCAGATGGGATATCACCCGGCAGAAAATGGAAATATCAGACGGTTTCGTTCATGTTCCCGAAGGTCCTGGGCTTGGCATCGATCTCAATGAGGAAACAATAGAAAGATATCGGCTAAACTGACCTGAATCGATCTGGCCTTCCCATGGAGTGAGCTGTCTTTACTGCATTATATTGACTAAAATAAAAGGGTGTTTATGCCTGAAGGAGGTGATTGCATCATAAAGTAGCATTTGAATCCACATCAATTTTATTGCCGAAAGGAGGTTCAATGATGAAACTGAAATACACTTTGCCCGTAAGCATTTTTTTAATCCTTTTACTAGCAGCGGGTGCCGCTCTTGCGGGGCAAAAAGCTTATGAGAAAATCTACTGGAACAAACCCATTCCCATGGCCGAACGGCTTGTGGCCGATGAATATGTTCTTCCGGAAGGCTGGAAAGAAGCCACCAAAGGGGTGAAAGAACTCGTTTTTTTTAACAGCGGCGGCCTGAAAGACGATGCAGCCACTGCAATCGGCATGGCGTTGTTTGAGAAAAAGACCGGTATTAAGATGAAAGCCTTAGAGGTCGGGGCTGCTTTTACCTTTCCGAAACTGCTCTCCGTGATGACATCCAAAGACCCGAATGTTCATTTCGGTTTCGTGCGGACGGAAATTGAATACACACAGGTGGCTGCCGCCGGCTGGGCTCACCCCATCAACGAACTCTGGACACCGGAGGTCAGGGCCCTGTACTCTCCTGGCCTTATGAAAGCTTTGGAATGGGACGGCAATTATTATGGCGGTGTCAACATCGTCCAATGGTATGTATTCTATTACAGACCATCCTGGCTAAAGGCAGCCGGTGTGGACAAGCTTCCGGATACCTGGACCGAAATCTATGAAGCCGGCAAGAAAGCCACGGCCTGGGCCAAAAAGAATAAAGGCCCGGATTATTATGGATTTACCTTTGCCGCCAGCAAGGCCGGACACATTCATCTGGCATTCCTGAGCTCGCTGACCTACTCTCAGGGCTCTACTACGATGAAAGACGGGAAATGGAACCTGGATACTCCGGAATTTAGAAATGCCTTTAAATATCTCGTCAAAATGATGCAGGAAGGCGTGGCGGATCCGGCTTGTGTGGGGTTCGGATGGAAGGACTATCACAACGCTTTCGGCATGGGGAAAGCTGCCATGACATTGGCCTACTCCGTCTATGCCGTAAAATTCGACCAGGAATATCCTGAAATCAAGGGGGACTGGGTTGCCAAGGCGCCCCCGAAATGGGATCCCAGCCAACCGGATTCAAACCGCATCGGCTATATCAATTATGACGCGTACGTCATCAACAACGCGGCCAAAGACAACTACAAGGCGGCCGCCATGCTCTGGTTCGATTTTTACCGCAGCAAGGAAGCTTGTATGTATGAACTGCTGGTGGAGGGAAACGATTCCATGCTGCCTCATGTGTATGAAGACCCCAACATCAAAGACAAGGTCAATTGGGAATACGCGAAAGAGATCTCTAAAAAGGTAGGCGCCAAACCACCTATCGTAAGGGGCACATCCATTCCCGAAGCCCGGGCCGCCTCATCCAAAACCGCTGCTATTGAAGCGCTTCCGCCCGGCGGTGTTCAGATCTCGAATATCCTGGCAGAATATTTGGGTGTCGCCATTCAAAAGAATATGGATCCAGACAAGGCTTTTGATATGGCAATAGATAAAATAAAGAAATACACCAGTTATTAATTGGACCGGGGCTTAATCAACAGGTGAGAATCGCTTCGCTGTTTCATTGAAGCGGTTCTCACCGGTTTGTCTGGATGGAAATACTTCAGCCAGTTTAATGAACCAGGAGCTCTTATCAGATGAACAAAACCAAGTCCATATCAAATAGCGCCTATGGCGCAATTTTATCGATCCCGGGATTGATATTAATGCTCGCTTGGGTGTTGATACCTTTTGCGTATGTGATCTATTTGAGCTTTTTACGATATGATAATATGTCGCCGGTGGTCTTTTCCGGTTTTGACAATTACATGAAAGTCTTTGGAGATCACGATTTTTTAACTATTGTCGGGCGAACCATCGCATTCAGTGCGGGATCCACCGGATTTACCCTCATTGTCAGTATTATTTTGGCCCTTTGTCTGAACCGGATGATTCGGGGGTCCTCTTTTTTCAGGTCGCTGGTGGTCATGCCGTGGGCCGTCCCGCTTATCCTTTCCGGTTTCTTATGGTCCTGGATGTTTCATCCGTCTTTCGGTCCTATCAGCGATCTGTTAATGAAATTCGGTTTCCGAGATGAGGCGTTGAACATATATAGAGATCCCGTTTCATCCATGATGGGTGTAATAATTGCAGACGCTTGGCGGCGGATTCCGTTTCTGACCATCGTATCACTGGCTGCCTTTCAGGGCATCCTGCAGGAACTTTATGACGCATCTGAGGTGGACGGGGCCGATTCCATCAACACATTTTTTTATATCACACTTCCGCTTGCCAAACGGCCGATCCTCGTCGGCACATTGATCATGTTCATGTTCTCTTTTCGGACCATCGATGTCATCTATTCCATGACACCAGGTGGCGGTGTCGGCAAGTGCACCTATGTTCTGGGAGCCTATCTTTTTGATCATATTTACGAAGTGCTTGACTTTGGAAAAGCTGCCGCCATCAGTATGATTTTGATTTTTTTTACTTTCCTGATCGGATCTGCATTCATTTATAACACGCTGAAAAAGGAATAATCAGGAAACTGGAAGGGGAAGTTTTAATGAGATATCTGCTGTTAAAAATTATTGACCACAAGGCGACACCGTATGTCATCATGATTGCTTTTGCGATTTTCATGCTGTCACCGTTTATTTGGATGACATTGTCGGCGTTTAAAACCCATCAGGAAACGTTTATGTCTCCACCAACCTATTTTCCGGATAAGCCAACAATGGAGGCGTTCTCCAAGGCCTGGTTCGAGGCGCCTATACCCACCTATTTGAAAAACTCCCTGATTACCTGTGTCACGGCAACCTTGATTGTAATCGTTGCCGGAGCTTTTACCGCCTTTGCCTTAAGCCAATTTCCATACAAGGGCAGCAATTTGGTCCTAGGACTTTTTCTATTCACCCGGACCATACCTCCCATGGCCATGCTTCTCCCCTATTACTTGATTTTAATGAAAATGCACCTGCTGAACACCCTGACAGCGGTCATCTTGTACTTGATATATTTGAACTACCCGCTGGTGGTCTGGTTGTTGAAGGGATTTTTCGACGCATTTCCTAAAGATCTCATAGAATCGGCCA
>CALZJV010000048.1:0-27957 GCA_945787595.1 uncultured Desulfobacterales bacterium
AACTGTCAAGAATATGACCTTCCCGATTTGCCGCCCGCTGCATGTCGTAACCAACGGCCCCCCCCAGGGTATGGTTAAGAAATTTATCGACTATCTTTTGAGCACTCAAGGCCAAAAAATTGTAGTCGCCAAGAGTTTTATCTCGGTTAAGTAACTTATTGAAAATTCCGGTCCGCTCATTGATTGAGCGTCTAACCGCTGCGGCTTCCAATGTTAAAGGGACCACTGACCAGCTTTCATCTTCCAACCAGCAGTTGGCAGAGGGCTCCTCTGAGCAGGCGGCCTCCATCGAAGAAACATCCTCCTCATTGGAGGAGATGTCCTCGATGACCAAACAGAATGCTGATAATGCCTCCCAGGCAGACAATCTCATGAAAGACGCCAATCAGGTCGTCGGGCAGGCCAACGAATCCATGGTTGAATTGACCGGATCCATGCAGAAGATCTCCAAGGCCAGCGAGGAGACCTCCAAGATCATCAAGACCATCGATGAGATTGCCTTTCAAACCAATCTGCTGGCGTTAAATGCGGCGGTAGAGGCCGCCCGGGCCGGTGAGGCCGGGGCCGGATTTGCGGTAGTGGCCGACGAGGTACGCAACCTGGCCATGCGGGCGGCGGATGCGGCCAGGGACACAGCCGATTTGATCGAAGGCACCGTCAAAAAGGTCAAGGACGGTACGGAACTGGTCGGCCGCACCAATGAGGCTTTTTCCAAGGTAGCCGACAGCGCGTCCAAGGTGGGCGAGCTGGTTTCTGAGATTGCGGCGGCTTCCAACGAGCAGGCCCAGGGTATTGAGCAGGTCAACACGGCGGTAACGGAAATGGACAAAGTCACGCAGTCCAATGCGGCCAATGCCGAAGAGTCGGCCAGTGCTTCCGAGGAGATGAACGCCCAGGCCGAGCAGATGAAAGCCATGGTGGGCGAACTGGTGGCCATGGTGGGCGGAAGCAGTAATGACGCAAAGCGTGAGCACACTGAGGTGATGCACATTGCCAAGGCGGGAATCCATAAAGCCCCGGAGGTTGCAGCTCCGACAAAAAAGGCCAAAAGCAAAGCCATGGTAGTTCACGAGGCCAAAGAAGCCACCCCGGAGCAGATCATTCCGCTGGACGATGTTGATTTTAAAGACTTCTAATATATTTATCCAAAACATGGTGGTGGTCCTCGGATCATCACCATATAAGTATCTGTTAAGATTGTTCCGTTGGAGTGCACAGCAGACTAACCGCTACGGGTGAATATCGGGATAGGTGCTTACCTAATGTCTGCCATTAAACACACCGCTGGTGATGGGGCCTCCGGGATAGTTCCACCACGCTATCCGCCTCCCCGATCCCGAGGGTAAGCCAGCCACTCCTCTTAATAAAAGGGCAGACAATTTAACCAATTTTTTTTGAAACGAATACGGTTGACTGCCTGTTCTTTTTTTTGGTAAAAGATCAATACTTGAATCCAGACTCCGGTAAAAAAGTTAACAAAACATTAGGTATATTGCCAGAAAATGGAGGATTCGGCTTTGAAGGTTGGTTCCCAGTTTACGGGCTGTAAATAAAGATTATCGTCGAGAATGTTGTAATTTTAAAGGGGTATTATCGATCGCATTTAAAAGTCGATATATCTCTTTGATCTGGTCATCAACCGACATGACCATGCCGAATATGACTGGCGAGGATTTGGCGCAAGAACTCATACGCATAAAACCAAACATACCAATTATCCTCTGCACAGGTTTCAGTGCTAAATTAGATGACCAGAAAGCCAGTGCCATGGGCATCCGAGCGTTCGTTTTGAAACCTATTGTGAAATATGCAATCGCTACAAAGGTTCGCAAGGTATTAGACGAGAAATGATAATGAAAAAACCGGCTTGGAAGGTTGACTTTTTAATCTGCAAAGCCATTGGAGCCCTAACAGGAAGCATTGCCCCATGGATTCAAAGAAGAAAATTCCTCAAAAATGGAGCTAAATGAAATACCGAGTGCTTATTGATCGGTAGCGTGGAAGACTCCTTATTACACACTCCGGCCAACGGTTAGAAGGTTTTTCAATTGTCCCGGTCCTGTTTTTTCAATTTCAATCAGCGTGAAAATTACAGTCGATGATGCCAATGCGGTTGATTTCCGCCAATCGGTCAAGGGTATTCTGTGTTTCCCCCCCTTTTTATATCTTCAAATAAAATCTTCCCCTTCTTTAGGCATTCAATAGCTTCTTGGTTTTCATCGGGAGGACACGCCCTTACCTAGAAGCGCCCCCCTTCCAACTACAGGGGATGCGGCGGGCCTGAGGAAAACGATCCCCTGTCATTCTGTTGACTTTTGCCGATTAATTGACGCTTGCCTCTTATTTCTTCATTCAAATTAAAATAATCCACGAGGTCTAAAATATCACCGATCACCTGTAGGCCTCCACCACGCTTGCCTCTGGTAATAGAGCGCATGTTCCAATCGCAAGGTTCCGGCCAACAAAAGGCACAAATGCCACCTCCTTGCAGGGCCTGCCTCGATTCAGTTTTGGCACATTTGTTGCTTTTAGGAGACTGAGACAATAAAGTCTACCATTTTGGTACGGTTAATGCTCCCGGCTAGACGAGGTTGTGTTTCCTGACTCCGCGTTACAACCCATCAGTATTATAAATATGGATAAAGTTCTAATTGTAGATGATGATTTGAAATTTCAAAGGATTTTGCGAGCTCGGCTGCAAAAGCACAAAGATAAATTCGAGATCATACTTGCCAACAACGGTGCCGAAGCCATCAAAGTCATGCAGCAAAATACCATATCCGTGGTGATAACCGATATTCAAATGCCCAAGGTTGATGGTCTAGAATTATTGGCCCATATAAAAGAAAATTATCCTGAAACCCCCTGTTTCGTAATGACGGCCCACGGAACACCGGAAATAGAAGAAAAGCTCTTAAAAAGTACGTTGCGTATCTTCAACAAACCCTTTCGAATTGATGATCTTGCCGATGCCGCCATTCAGGCCTTGCAGCAGGATGCTCCGGGAGGGACATTGAAAGGGATATCGGTTGCCAGTTTTCTGCAATTGATCCAAATGGAGGAGAAAACCTGTTGTCTGGAAATTATTTCGACCGGGGATGAAAAAGGACTTTTTTATTTTAAAGACGGTGTGCTGTATGATGCCGTTTACGGCGGTTTCAACGGGGAAGAAGCGGCTTTTGAGCTACTTGCCCTCGATGAAGCCAGCATCCGCTTAAAAAATCTTTCCGATGATAGGATTGTCAAACAGATAAACATCAGCCTCATGAAATTGATTATGGAGTCCGTGCGGCGTAAGGATGAATCTCAGGAGTCAGGCGAGCATACCTAAATTTCGTAATCGAATGATAAAAGGTGGAAATGGACAAGGTTCTTATCATCGACGGATTGGATAATTATGATGAGTGCAGCCCCGGGGACATGGACGAAACAATGACTGCAGATGATGTCCTGGCAGCAGTCGGAGGGGCTGATCTCGCTCAATGTGTTTTAAAAGAAGAGATAAGCGAACAAACGCCGGTGTTATCGTCGCAATATCATTCGGAAGTCGATAAGCTGCTTGCTCAAGCCGTCGGGTTGGCTGAAGGTCATCATTTTCAACAGGCTCAAAAGGTTCTGATCAGGCTATTAAAGCTCGATCCATGCAACTGTGAGGGGTGGCTGTGGTATTCGCGGGTTATTGGAAGCATGAAGGCCATAGAATCGTCGCTAAAAAATGCAATCCGTATTTCTCCTCGAAATCTTGAAATCATTGATGAGAACAATAAATTCAATTTTGCCAAAAACAGGGTCCAGGCGGAACGGATGCGGCGCTGTCCGTTCTGCTGGTCCGTAGTACCAGACACGGCGGTTGAATGTTTGTACTGCAAGTCACATTTGTTTATCCACAAGCATTTCTTTAGCGCCGTTCGAACTGCCAGGAAGGGCGTCCTTAAAAAAGCAATCGCAAGGTATACCCAAGTTATCAACAGAGAAAAAAATATCCAAGCCCATTATTATTTGGGCATGGCCCATCTCAACCTGGCGCATTGGGAAGAAGCGCTTGAGCAGTTAAAGGAAACGGCCAAATTGGACCCGCAAAATAAAGCCTATACCGATCAACTGCAGGCTTTGTTGGGTTACAAGGCCGGTCGGCAAACCGGACCCGTCTCGGAAGAAGCCGCGGGGCTGAGAGAATCCTATCCATTTGAGGCGAACCCGGCGGGTGACAAACATAATAAAGTGCTTGTGGTCGATGACAGCGCCGTTTCCAGAAAAGTTGTAAAGCTGGCCCTTGAGCGAAATGGATATCAGATATTTGAAGCCACAAACGGGCTGGAAGCACTGACCCGATTGAATACCCAAAAACCGGATCTGGTGCTGCTTGACATCATCATGCCCGGAATGGACGGTTACAAAACGCTTTCACTCATAAAGGACAGTCAAGAATTTAAACACATCCCGGTCATAATGCTTACATCCCGGGATGAACTTTTTGATAAAATCAAAGGCAAGATCTCAGGCTCCGACGAATATCTGACCAAACCCTTTGATCCCGATGATCTGGTGACAAAAGTCAGTAAATATCTGCCCCGGTGATCCGTTTTCCAGAGAGAAACGGATGATTGTAGTCCAAATTGGTTGAATGCAGATTCCGGACTAAAGTATTTTAAGCAATTGGCGATTATAACTTCCGAGAGATTAGAATTCTTTAATGTCAGGAAAGATATTTTTATGAACGAACCGTATAAGCTTTTAATTGTCGACGATTCCAAAATGATGCGCAAGGCCATTCGCGCAATTTTTTCAGCCGACGACCGGATAGAAGTGGCGGGGGAGGCCGCCGACGGGGAGGCCGCCCTGGAAATCATACCCCAGATCGACCCCGATGTGGTTACCATGGATGTCAACATGCCGGTGATGGACGGGTTGACCACCTTAAAACATATGATGATTGAAACCCCCAAGCCCACGGTGATGCTCAGCACCCTCACCCTGGAAGGCGCCTCGGTGACGTTTGACGCCTTAAAGTTCGGTGCGGTCGATTTTGTTCCCAAGCCGTCCAAGCTGGACGAAAGCAAGCTGGAAGGACAGGAAGAGACTGTGGTCAGAAAAGTGGCCCTGGCCGCCCAAGTCGAGATTGAGGCCATTCGGTATATCAAGGATTCTCCCAAGGGCGAATCGGCCGGACCCAGGGAGCAGGTCGCTTGCAACCATTTCATCGCCATGGGGGCGGCCGAGGGCGGATACGGCGCCCTTTTGAAAATCGTGCCCCACCTGCGCCCCGAATTGCCAGCGGCTTACCTGGCTGTGCTTTACGCCGCGTCGCAGCACGTGGATGCCTTCGCTCGCTATCTGGACAATTACAGTTCCGTCCGGGTCAAACGGGCGGCAGACGGCCTGCCGGTCGAAGGGGGGGTTTGCTACCTGGGGGCCGGCGAGGAGTACGTCACCGTCCAGTCACGCAACGGCAACCTTTTTTTGCTGGTCCACCCCGCTCCCTTTAAATCGATTTCAGAACGCAGAGGCTCGATCAACATGATGATGTTCTCGGCGGCCGAGGTCATGGGCAGCCGTGCGGCTGGAATTGTTTTATCCGGCTCCGGCGATGATGGAGCCGAAGGGCTGGCGGAGATTATCAGAAGTGGGGGCAGCACCCTCGTTCAGGATCCCAAAAGCTGCCTGTATAAGGAAATGGCCAAATCGGCCTTGAATAGATGCGAGCCCGACCATGTCATCCCAGACATGACGATCGCATCAACCGTCAATCGCTTTTTGTCTGAAGAAAGCGGCAACCATTAACAGGGTAACCCCCAATGTTGCCACGCTAGGGGAACCTTTAAACCTTTTTTAATATTTGTTTAAAACTCATCATTTCAAGGAGACAAAAAAATGAACTGGAAAAATTGGCGAATCGGCAGAAAACTCTTCTCCGGCTTTATCGCAGTGGTTTTAGTGCTGCTGGCAGTCGGTTTCCTAGGCTACTCGAACATTCAGTCCATGCGGGCCAAAACGGTTGAGCTTCATGAGGCCGCGCCCCTGGTCGACTCCGCCTTGGAGATGAAACTAGCGGTGGTTTCTAGTCAGTTGATGATTATGGAAATGCTTGGATCCGCCGACCAGGAAGAACTTGACGAAGTCTGGCAGGAGCAGGCGGGCAATTTCAAACGCTTTGACGTATTTTCGAATGCGGTTTTAAAAGGCGCAGAAACAGAGGAAGGCACTATCTATGCAGCCAAGGGGGCCGAAACGAAAAAGATTGTTCGGGAAGCCATCCAATTCGAAAATAAGGAATTTAAACCCCGTGTCAAAATGATCCATGACTTGATGACGGATAAATATAGCACCGATAAGCTGGTTGCCGATACGATGGAGGAATTTGAGGAGCATTTTCACCAGATCCTAGAGGCCGCGGATGATTTTGAAACCAAAGTCAAGGATCGAATCACCGCTGAGACAGAAAGTGGCGCCACGGCCGCAAAAATTTTGGGCACGGAAAACACCTGGGTGGATATGGCCAAGGAAATAAAGACCACCCTGACCCTGGCCCGTATTGAGGTTGGAGAGTATGCCATGAGTCGTGATGCAGAATCCCAGATGAAACTTAAAAAGGAGTTCCAGGAGGCCGGTGAGGCACTCGAAGTCTGGTTCTACGCCCTTCTGGACGGCGCCGAAACCGTCAAAGGCAGAATTGCGCCGGTGACGGATATGGCGCTGCGAGAGGCGGTGCTTGACATCGAAAAAACTTATAAAGAAGGGTTCCGGGTCGACGCCCTGCGTTTCTTTGATTTTCAGTCGAAGCTGGCTGACATAAACAACAAGATGTACACCTTTGACGAGGAGGCCGATGATTTCGCTTTAAAAACGATTGCGATTCTTGGCCGGGTGGAAGATTTGGCTAAGGATGAAATGAACATGGCCGACACCGCGACCCGCAAAACGGCCGAAGCCGCCACCATCGAATCAATCGGTGGTATTGCGGTGGGGACACTCCTGGCCGTCGCGCTGGCTTTTATCATCGGCCGCGCCATTGCCGGGCCGGTTGTTCGAATGGCGGATACCGTTGTCCGCATCGGCCAAAACCGCGACCTGACCCTCGCGGTTCCGGTGGAAAGCAAGGACGAAATCGGCGTTATGTCGGAACATTTCAACAACATGATGCGGGTGCTGCGTGAGTCTTTCGAATTGGTAACGTCGGCAGCCGGGTCCGTGGCCCAAGGCGCTTCGGAAGTGGCCCAGCGCGCAAACGCCAACCGGGATCGCGCCGAAGCCGAGGTGGAGCAGACTGAAAAGTCGGCCGAGATTATCACCGAGATGGGGGGCACGGCCGGTGAAGTGGCCAATGCCTCCGAAGGACAGAAGGATGCCGCTGAAGCGTCCAATATCACGGTCACCGAACTGGTGAAAGCCATGGGAGAGGCGGCCGCCTCCGCCACCGAGCAGAACAAGGAGGCCAATGAAGCCACCGAGCGTGTGGCTGAAATGGGTGTGACCGGAGGCAAAGTGGCTGAAACGGCCAAAGCCCAGGGCGAAATGGTCGTCAAGGCCGCCACGGCCGTTAACGACATCATTAAGGCTGTGGAGGACATGAACACAGCGGTCGGCCAGGCCAAGGAACACGGTCGAACGGTTCTTGAATCGGCCGAAGAGGGCAGCAAATCGGTTACCTCCACGGTTGATGGTATGCGTGCCATTGCCGAATCTTCGGAACAGATCTCCGAGATCATCGGCGTTATTACCGAAATTGCCGAACAGACCAACCTGCTGGCCTTGAACGCCGCCATCGAGGCCGCCCGGGCCGGCGCTCACGGCAAGGGTTTCGCCGTCGTCGCCGACGAGGTCGGCAAGCTGGCCCAGCGCTCTTCAGAGGCGGCCAAGGAAATCACCCAGCTCATCAAAGACTCCACCACCCGCGTGGCCGAAGGGACCAAACTGAGCGACGAGTCCCAGCAGTCCCTGGCCAAAATCGACGAGGGTGGCAAGGTCAATATGGAGGCGATTGAAGAAATCGCCAAATCGGCCGATGCCCTGGCCGCCGGTACCGGGGAAGTTCAGAAGTTGATGGAAGAGCTCAACACCCTGGCCCAGGAAATCGGCGAGATGGCCGGTGAGCAAGGACCGCGGCGCCAAGCCGCCGAAAAAGCCCTGGCCGAACTGGTGGATCAATCGAAAGCAATTACCGAACTGGTGGAAGGGGCCAACAAGGGAGCGGCCGCCATCGGCGAGCAGATGAAAGGAATCGTGGGCCGCACCGCCGGTATGATGGAACTGACCGGCCTCCAGGCTGAGCGCTCTAAAAACGTTATGGAAATCGCCAAGTCGTCGGCCGAGGGCGCCCGTAAAACCGTGGAAGGCGCCGGTCAGGTAGTGGGCATTACGGACGAGCTGCAGCAGCAGTCGCAAAAGCTCATCGAGCAGGTGCGGCAGTTCAAGATTGAAACCGCCGGCTCGCGAGCGGCCGCCGAAGCGGACGAGTAAGAAGAGGATATTATCCGCCGGCGGCAAGCCGCCAGCAATTTATCCAATTTTCAATCATCTATGTCCAATGGACCAACAAACATGAAAAAAATTGGATTTGTAACAGCGAAATGTTTGAAATTCGGATTTCCGGTTTGTCCAGGTTGGACATTTTTATAATATACAAGGGAGATAATCGTTATGGCTCAAACGTATGCAACCGAACGGGCTGACCAGCTGGAGAAAGAACAGCTCATGCAGCTGGTGGGGTTCATGATCGGCAAGGAGCTTTTCGGGGTGAACATCCTCATGGTGCAGGAAATCATCCGGTCGGCCCCCATCACCGCCGTCCCCAATTCACCGGATTTTGTCGAAGGGGTCATCAACCTGCGCGGCAACATCATTCCGGTGATAGAACTGCGCAAACGGCTCGGTTTTGCCACGCCGGACGTCAGTAAGGAAGACAGCTGGATTCTGATCCTCGATATCCAAGGTCGCATTACCGGCTTCATTGTCGATTCGGTCACCGAGGTGCTCAAGATCCAGGAAAGCACCATCGAACCGCCGCCGGATATTGTCGTGGCCGGCCTCGAGAGCCAGTATATTCGCGGGGTATGCGAGATCGATGAAAAACTTCTGATTCTGCTGGACTTCAACCGTATCCTGCTGGTGGAGGAGATTAAAAAACTCAAGGAAATGAAGGCCGCTTGAGAAGGCTGCAGCCACTTCAGCCTGCAAGCTTGGTTTTTTACGGCAGATTATTTTTTTTGAGGCAAATTAATATTTTTATAACCTATTGACGAGTTTACTCCTCAATAATCAAACCAAAGGTGCAGCCCAATGAGAAAACGTATTTTGATTGTGGATGATTCTTCCATGATGCGCAAGATGATTTCAAAGATTTTACAGCCCGGCGGGCATACCATTGTCGGTGAGGCCAAAAACGGCGCGGAAGCCGTAGAGCTTTACAAGACCCTTGAGCCTGATCTGGTGACGATGGATATCACCATGCGCGGTATGGACGGTTTTACCGCCGCCAAAGAGATTCTAAGCTTCGACGACAAAGCCCAGATCATCTTTCTTTCCAATCTGGACGAAGATAAATACGGCCAGGATGCTCAGAATCTGGGTGCCGTCGGATATGTGAATAAGCACAAATCAAGAAAACTGCTGGATATCATCGAGAATCCCTAAAATCAGGAAACCATGCAAAGCTTAAAGGATCAAATCTTACAGGACCAAGAAGAGAAGCGAACTTCAGAAAGTTTTCGGCATTGGGGTTTGAATAAAGACGACGCGAAACATGCGGCTCCCCATCTGCGCAAAAAAATGTGCTTTTACTTTTCTCTGATAATTTTAGTTACGCTCCCCTTGATCGCAAGCTTAATATACGAGGTAGGCAGTGAGCGGCTACACGCTCAAATTGTGAGAAGCATCGCCGGTCCGGTGAACACCGCGCTCCTGTCCTCTCCCGTGCCCGCCGCAAGGACGTCGGAATCCGGTGGTGTCGGGAGAATTCTTAAGCGCTTGCAAAATCAAATGATTCTGGTGATGTCCGCTGTTTTTTTGGTTGCCATTGGCGCTATATTTTTATTCATGCGCCGGGTCATAAAACCGCTGGATGAGATCGGCATGGCGGCATTCAAAATGGCCCACGGACGGTTGGACGAACCGGTTCCGGTAAGGAACCGGAATGAAATCGGGAAAATCGGTGAGCTTATCAATGATCTGGCGATAGATCTGCAGGAAATTCTGTTGCATGTCTGGAATCACACCAGACAGGATATCGTTCTGATGGAACGTATCGCCGCCAATATGAGTTCTCAGCCCGGCGGAAACGGCATGCCCATGGATATAAAAGAAGATTTCTATTTCGTGAAGCAGGATATCGAAGATATGCGGGACATGGTGAAAGCATTTAATTATTATCATGTCCGGCTGGATGAAGAAAAAGTCCTGGTTAATGAACACCCCAGGGGAGAAGGAGAATATCATGATTGATTTATCACTGCTGCAAGATTTTCTGGTCGAGGCCGCAGAGCATCTGGCCGAGCTGGAATCCGGTCTATTGCAGCTTGAAACAGATCCGGATGACCGCGATATCCTCAATGATATTTTCAGGTCGATTCATACCATCAAAGGATCTGCGGAATTTGTCGGTATTGAAAGGATTTCAGAGCTTTCCCATAAGCTTGAAAACTTGCTGGAGCTGCTGCGACAGGGACAAAAACAGGTAAACCCGGATATCATCGACACCCTTATGGAAGCCAAAGACCGCATCACGGTGTTGGTTGAGGACTTGGTACGCACCCAGGCCGAAGATACCTTGATTGACGATCTGGTCTCGCGCCTCAAGCAGCTGACCGAAAGTCCCGCTGGCGATAGCGCCGAACAGGCATCCGGCCAGGAGACCGAAGCTGCTTGCCGCAAAGCTGTTGAAGTGGAGGAAGCCCAGGGGACTGAAACAGTTGAGGTGCAAAGCTATGAGGAAGAATACGACCAGGAACTGTTCGGCATATTCATTGGACAGTTAAAGGAAAATATTTCCTTTTTAAGATCTCAACTAGAAGAACCGGACGCTTCGAACAACAAGCGCGAAGTGCTGGAGCGCTGCGCTGACGGCATTGAAAGTCTTAAATCCTCGGCCAATTACATGGGCTATCAAAAGCTGGTTTTAAATTATGGGAACTGGCTGGCTGAGATCGATGGGGCCAAAGCAGAATTATCTGAAGGCAAGGAAGTCTCGCTTGATTTCATGAAGGCCTATATCGATAACATCGTCAAGATTTTCCCCCAGGCCGGCGAATTGGAGGCTGAAATGGAAGGGGAGGCCTCCGGCGAGAAGCAGGCGGAAGCCCTAACCCCCCTGGATGAATCGGAAGGACCCCTTCTGGAGGAAGAGACCTTAAATCCCATCGATGAATCGGAAGGATCCCTTCTGGAGGAGGAGGACTTGAATCTCCTGGATGAATCGGAACGACCCCTTCTGGAGGAGGAGAACTTGACTTCTCTCGATAAATCGGAAGGATCTCTTCTAGAGGAGGAGGCCTTGAATCCCATCGAAGTATCGGAAACTGTGCCGGAAGCCGCCGACTCAACCTCTGATGATAAAACACTTTTCGAGACATTGGGCACCGCTTTTGATACCTCCATGGAACATGCCGGTGGCGCCGAACCCGAACTACTGACCGGCGTAATCGAAGAGATACTTTTTGCCGGTGCCCAAACCGGCGCTGCAGAACCACCGTCGGTTGAGCCCGCTCAACAAAACGAGCCCACGCGGGTCAAACTTAAACGCTCGGGTGTTGAAACCGATGAGGCGCCTTGCGGAAATCCGCCGATTCCTGATCGCTCGGCAGATGGACCGGCAAAGCCTCAAAATCCTATCAATCAACCTTCGTTTTCCGAAACGGATGCTAAAGAAAGGATTCGGGAAAAGCGCAAAGAGCGGCCCAAATCGGATAGTTCCGGTGACCGGATCGTCAAACAGAGCGTGCGAGTAAGCGCCGACAAAATTGATTCCCTGATGAACCAGGTGGGTGAACTCGTGGTCAGTCGTGCCTTTTTTTCTCAGTTGGCCAACGAAATGAAAACCCTCCAGCAGCATCTGAAAGAAGAAATCAGGCTGGACCAAAAACAACTGAAACCAGTCAGGGCGCTGTCTTTCAGGCTTGGCGAAGCCATCGTGTCCCTTGGCCGGGTGGCCAATGATCTCCAGGAAGGCGTTATGAAAGTCAGAATGCTGCCCATCTCCCAGCTTTTCAATCGCTATCCCCGGTTGGTTCGCGATCTCACCCATAATTTGGAAAAACAAGTACAGCTTGAGATCAGGGGAGGAGAAACGGAACTGGATAAGATGATCATTGAAGAAATATCCGATCCCTTGATCCATATTATTCGAAATGCGGTCGATCACGGAATTGAGACCCTGGCAGAACGAAAGCATGCCGGGAAGCCGGAAATGGGTACGCTGACACTTGAAGCCTACCATGAAAGCAACCATATCGTCATAGAGATAACCGACGACGGCCGAGGGCTGGAGCCGGATCGCATCAAGGCCAAGGCCCTGGAAAAGGGATTTCTTTCCAAAGAAGAGCTGAATCGGATGTCGGATAAGGAATTGACGCGGATTATCATGGTTCCCGGATTTTCCACTGCCGAAAAGGTAAGCCATACCTCGGGCCGTGGCGTCGGTATGGACGTCGTTAAAAAGAACATTGAAAAACTTAACGGTACCATGGAAATCGATTCAAACCCTGGGGTCAATACCCGGATGCGCATAAAAATCCCATTGACCTTGGCTATCATCCAGGCCCTGATGGTGCGGGTCGGGACGGATCTTTATACCATACCGCTTTCGGCCGTGGAAGAAACCCTTCGGATTTCCACAACCGACACCTCCGTGATGGAGGGCGTTGAAGTCATCCATATGCGCGACAGGACAATGCCTATTTTCCGCTTATCCGAAATGTTCGGTCTAACGCCGGACGATCATGAAGATGACCAAGCCTATGTGGTCATTGTCAGTACCGGCATGCAGCAGATAGGGCTTGTGGTGGACGAACTGGTGGGGCAGGAAGAAGTGGTGATAAAACCTCTGGTAGATTATCTGCAGGAAAACAGCGGGTTTTCCGGTGCCACGATTATTCGCGACGGTAAGATCTCTCTTATCCTGGATGTTTACGAACTGGTGAACATGAGCATCGGTATGCAGACCAAAAGACATCAAAACCAATCTCTTGAGAACGTATCGGCTGCTAGTGAAACTGCAACTTTTCCGATTCATGCCCCTGGAAATGCATAAGGTAAATTTGCGAAATCAGAATACCCGCCTGCCATGCATAGTGCGCTGAGTTGGTGTAATTGTCGATTAATATGACAATGGTTAAAATTTCCTGCACCGTTTTCAAGGCATTGCGGGCAGGTCGAATTTCGAAATAATACCCACAATCCAAATAATCAAAACGAGATCAGAGCTTACTGGTAATTTTTTTAAAAAAGCATGTTTATGCCTCCGGCAGCGGTCGGACACTTAACCTCTATCCGCAGGTTTGGAGATCGGATATGGAAGAAAAACTAAAAGTCTTAGTAGTGGATGATGCCTCCTTTATGATTAAAGCCGTCAGCGAAGTCCTGGAATCTGATCCCGCCATTCAAGTCGTGGGTTCCGCCAAAAACGGCTTGGAGGGCCTCTCCAAAATTAAAGAACTGCGCCCCGATGTCATCACGCTCGATATCGATATGCCGGTAATGGACGGAATAAGCGCCCTACGTCACATTATGATTGAATCGCCGGTCCCTGTGGTGGTCTTAAGCTCTCTTTTCAGCGACGGTTCCATCACGTTCGAAGCCTTAAGACTCGGGGTGGTGGATTTCGTTCCCAAGCCCGCCGGCGCTATTTCAGCGGATATCGACAGCTCCAAACAACAAGTTATTGACCGTATAAAAATCGCCCATTCGGTAAAGCTTGAAAACATCCGCCGGGTGAAACTCTCCAACTGGAATGTAAAAGAAAGGTTGGCCGAGCGTTACGGATACCAACCACTTGACTTTCTTTTGGCCCTGGGTACCACTCTTGGGGGACCCAATACGATGATTCGCCTGCTGGCAAACCTATCCCCAAACCTTCCGGCTGCAGCGGTGGTGGTCCAGGAAATTTCTCCCAAAATCCTTTCCACCTTTGTGAAAAAGTTCGATGAATTCGTCCCCTGGAAAGTTGAGGCGGCCGTGGATAATGTCGTTTTAGAGCAGGGGACCTGCTATGTCAGTTCCATTGAGAATTCAGTCACCGTCCGGACGAACCCCAATGGGGAAGCCTGCTTGAAGGTGGGCAACGGTAATACTCGGCCGCTGGATCAACTTTTTTCATCGGCAGCCGAAATTTTCAAGCAGAATACCGTGGGCGTGTTACTAACCGGAATCGGAGATGACGGCGCAGACGGCTTTACCAGAATACAAGAAAAATCAGGCGTTACCATCGCCCAGCACATCGATAGCTGCGTGTATCCCAATCTGACACAAAACGCCATCGAGCGCATGACAGTGGATATCGTGGTCGATGAGAATAAACTTTGCGAGCAAATAGAAGCGATAATGAAGCGCCAATAATATTCGGGTACCGGATAAATGCCAGTAGGAAAGGACGCTCCAATGATCATCGTGTGTGAGAAGTGCAATACAAAATACAAGCCGGATGCAAACATCCCGCCAAAATCGACTTTAAAAGTCAAGTGTTCCAGATGCAGTCATGTTTTTACAGTCGACCAGTCATCCTCGAACGAAGCGCCATACCTTTTGAAAGAAGAAGTCAAGCCCTCCACCGGCAACTCCGGCAGGCAAAGAATCATTGCGATCAGCAATCAAAAAGGGGGCGTTGCCAAAACATCGACTTGCTTAAATCTGGGGATGTCATTGTCACTATTGAAAAACCGCGTTTTGCTGGTCGATTTTGATGTTCAGTCCAATCTGACGATTTCATTCGGATATAAAAATACCAAATCATTTTTTGATGTTCTGCAGTCAAGTACCAATGGTATGTCGGGGGTTATTAAAAAAACCCGCTACCCGAATTTTTGGTTGCTGCCGTCGAACAGCAAGATGGCACTGTTACCCCAAAGAAAATTAAACGGAAATGATTTTGGGTACTTATTACGGGATCGATTGAATTTGGTTAAAGATCGATTTGATTATATCCTCATCGATACGCCGCCCTCAATGGAATTTTTTACCCTAAATGCCTTGATAGCCTCAGACTTGGTCATCATTCCCAGTCAATGTGAATATTTATCGACCCATGGCGTTAATCAGGTTGAAAAAATCATCAAGGTCATTGAAGAAAAGACGAATAAAGCCTTGGATTATAGGGTTTTGATTACCATGTATGATCAGGAAAATACAGCGTCAAAAGTCATATGCACTAAACTGCAAAGTAAGTACAAAGAGAAAGCCTTTAATACCATCATCGGATTTGACGCCAAGATCCAAGAGTCACAAATAGTGAATATGCCGGTGATTCACTACGACAAAAATAGCAGCTCAGCGCTGCAGTACTTAAAACTTGCCAAAGAAATGCTTGGAGCGCCAAAATGATTCTAGGCACTGAACGGGCACTATCGACTAAAAAGCGGTTTGCCGTACCCCATGAACGGAGGGGACAGACGTAATGAATGCGAGCAAATCACCATTGCTTTTAGCACTTTTGGCCTTTGGATTTCTTTGTCTATCATGGCATTTGGCGGCGCGTTACAGCGGATGGAGCGCCCAGGTTTTCCCGGGGCCGCTGAAAGTGCTGGTCGCTATGGGAGAGCTCATAGCCGGCGGTACCCTCTTAAAACATTCAGTTGCCAGTCTTTTCAGGGTCACCGCCGGATTCTATCTGGCGATCCTTTTTGGCATACCCCTGGGAATTGTTCTGGGGCGGATGAAGACCGCTAAACACTTCTTGAATCCAATTATTCAGTTTCTGCGTCCCATATCGCCGCTGGCCTGGATTCCACTGGCCATGCTCTGGTTCGGTATCGGTGACAAGCCGGCTATTTTTTTGATTTTTTTGTCTAGTTTTTTCCCGCTGGTCGTTTCGACGGCAATCGCCGCAGATTCTATCGATCCGACATTTTTTCAGGTGGCTTCAAACTTTAATTTCAGCCGGATTGAAGTTGTAACGAAAATTGTCGTGCCCGGGATGCTGCCTGACGTTGTCACCGCACTGCGGATAACCATAACAATCGCATGGCTGGTCGTTGTCGCGGCAGAAATGATCGCCGTCCAATCAGGGTTGGGATATTTGATTCTCGACGCGCGTAACGCCCTACGCATGGATTACGTCATGGATGCAATGATCGTTATCGGTATCATAGGATTGTTGCTGGATTATATCATGAGGCGTCTGGGTCGGATAGACTCCGTTTGCTGGGGTCCGAATTCACATTAAGAAGAGTTGTCATGGCGCATGTGGTGATAAAAAATTTATCAAAGGAATTTATAAATCGACGCCAAAAGCATCGTCCGGGTGATGACGGCGATGTTTGTTTTGGCGACAGCGCTTTGGTCCTTGACGATATCAATCTCGAGTTTTCAGAAGGTGAGATGGTTTGCATTCTGGGTCCCTCCGGATGCGGCAAATCGACTTTGCTGCGCATCATTGCAGGCTTTGAACCCGCTTTTGCTGGGCAAATCCTGATAAACGGCAAACAGAACGACGGTCCGAGCTCGGATAATATCTTTGTCTTTCAGCACAACGCACTTTTACCGTGGATGAGCGTATGGGAAAATGTCGGACTGGGGCTGCGGCATATGAATGATAGCGAGTCAAAGAATGAAAAAATTAGAGAATTTATAGGTATGGTTGAACTGGAAGGGTTCGAGCATCACTATCCCCGCCAGCTGTCGGGCGGGATGCAGCGTCGGGCCGAGCTGGCGAGAGCCCTGGCCGTCAATCCGAATTTGCTCATTATGGACGAACCCTTTAGCGGTCTGGACTTTTTAACCCATATGAAGATGCGTGAAGAAGTTGTCAATATGCACCAATATATTTGCAAGACAACCCTCATCGTCACTCACGATATTGATGATGCGCTGATCATGGGGGATCGGATTGTGGTTATGAGTTGCAGTCCTTCGGTTGTGAAGCTGGAGCGCAAACTTGATTTTCCGCATCCCCGAAATTATGAAAAACAGGCGAGTCTCAGCAAACTGCGCGATGAAATATTTTTAATGCTCGGTGTCAGTTATGCGGTGTGATTAGTTCTACTTTGTCACATTACCAAACAAAAACTTTATTTTATAATTTTAGTAGGTTGAAATTTTAATCTAGAAAATGAGCTAAAATTTAAAATGAACTAAAATGAGCTAAAATTGTGGTATTCTATCTATTTTATAAAAACAGACAGAGCGTAGCGTTTCCTTAATTTTAGTCATTTTAGTCATTTTAGGCAATTTAGGCAATTTAGTCATTTTAGGCATTCGTTTATTGCACTATATCAGCCTTTTATAACAAAGGGCCAAAGTATAAGCAAATATGACAAAGTAAAATTAGATTGGATGGCTCTTTCTCATCGCCGGACTCCATTGGTGGCTTAACTACGATCATGGAAAAAGAAGAGTGATCAAAATGGGATATATGCCGGTTATCACCAATCTGGCTTGTCCTTTATTGGATTACGCTACCAAAGACGGCGATGGTGTCCGCTTTAAGGCGTTCAAATTTGCTTCCTTTGCGGAGATGGCGGAAGCGCTCCGCAACGACCAGATTCAGGCCGCTTTTATGATAGCGCCCCTCTCGATTGTGCTCCGGCAGCAGGGTGAGGATGTTAAGATCATTTATATCGGCAATCGTCACGAAAGTACGCTGGTGGTCAGAAAAGACCTGAAGGTAAAGCAATTGAGCGGCCTGTCAGGCAAGACCCTGGCCGTTCCCATGCGCTATTCGGGCCACAACCTCAGCATTCTGCAGCTGATGGAAGAAACCGGGCTTGTCGGCAAGATCAAGGTCGTGGAGATGAATCCGCCGGACATGGCCGCGGCCCTGGCGACCGGTTCACTGGACGCCTATTATGTCGGCGAACCCTTTGCCGCCCAAACCTTGAAAAGTGGCGATGCTAAGCTCCTCAATTATGTGGAGGAGGTCTGGCCGAACTTTATCTGCAACGTTGTTCTGGTACGGCAGGACTTTATCGAAAATGATAGCGAGATCGTTCAATCGCTCGTTCAAGGCGCGGCACGGTCAGGTGTATGGGCCGATATAAACAGCCGGGAAGCGGCCCGTGTTGCATCGCGCTATTGGAATCAGACGGTGGAATTGGTTGAGTTTGCATTGACAACCCCAGAAAATCGAATTGTATATGATCGATTTATCCCGAAACAGGAAGAAATGCAGTATATGGCTGATCTTATGGTGCATTTTAATCTGATCGCGACCAATGATATCTCAGGCTTAATAGAGGATAGATTCGCAATAAAGTCGGATTTGAGCAACATTACCGATATTGCCAGCATCATCCGACCGTCTGGGACAATGACGGCTCGCCAAGGTGATATGCCGCCGGCTGATGCGCAATCAAGGTGATGGGACCTGCTATTTGTTTGAGCTTAAGGGCATGTAATTTTATTAAAAACATTAACAAGTGGAGAAGAAAAAATGATGACAAAGGTAATCGGCTTTATTTTGTTATTGATGTTCAGGAGAGCAAAAATGAAAAAGATATTGGCCGTCTTGGTGATAATCCCAACGGTTTTGGTACTGGGCGTCTGGTGCGCCCCTTTTGCCAGAGCCGATGTGGTGAAGATCGGCATAAATTATCCCCAGAAAGGTCCCTACCGGGTCCAGGGACTTAACCAGATAAGGGCCGCCAGGCTTGCTGTTGAAGAGATAAATGCGGAAGGTGGAATTCTTGGAAAGAAGATAGTGTTGGTGGAGCGGGATTCAAAGTCCAAACCAGGCATTACCACCCGCAACGTGACCGAATTGATCGATGCTGAAGGCGTTAAGATGGTCTTTGGCGGTTCTTCCAGTGCCGTTGCCGTCGCAGCCGGAAAGGTCTGCCAGCTGAAAGGCGTCCCATTTTTCGGAACCTTGACCTACTCCACGGCTACGACCGGCAAAGAAGCACGTCGCCATGTCTTCCGGGAATGCTACAACGCTTGGATGGGCGCCAAGGTCATTGCATCGTATCTGAAAAAGAATTTTCCGGCCGAAAGCAATAAGTATTTCTATATCACCGCCGATTACACCTGGGGACATACGACTGAAGCTTCGGTGCGAGAGTTGACGGGCACGACCAATAAGATGAACCATAAGAGCGTTCTAACCCCGTTCCCGGGGGCCAAATATAAAGATTTTCAAGCGGCTCTCAAAGCAGCCCAAAAAGCCAACCCTAAAGTTCTAGTGCTCGTGCTATTTGGCAGAGATATGGTCGACGCGCTAAATGTCGCAACCGCATGGGGTATAAAGCAATCTACTCAGGTCGTCGTTCCCAATCTTACGCTTGGTATGGCGGAGTATGCCGGGCCGGATGTCATGGAGGGTACAATTGGGGCTGTGCCGTGGTCATGGAAGGTGCCTTATCAATACAATTATCCGCAGGGTAAAAAATTCGTGGAAAAATTCGCCGCCCGCTACGGCAAATATCCCAGCACCTCCGGTGCCTCGGCCTATACTATTCTTTATGAGTATAAGTCTGCAGTCGAAAGGGCCGGCACATATGATTCAGCCGCCGTCGTCAAGGCCCTCGAAGGCCATCAATATCAACTCCTAAAGGACAAACAGGTCTGGCGTGACTTTGACCACCAATCCGTGCAGACGGTTTACGCTGTCAAGTGCAAGCCCAAGTCAGAGGTTCGCCAGGACAAGTACTTTCTTGATTATTTTGAAATAATCAGCCGTCTTTCCGGCGAAGAAGCGGTACGCACCAGGCAAGAATGGAATGCTGTTCGGATAGCTGCCAACAAGCCGATAGAGTTGGAAAAATTGTCCGGGGAATGAAAATAAAGGCAAACAGTTTTAGACCGGACGATTCTTATTCAGATTATTGATGCTCCCTCGAATTTTCTAAAAAGAATGATATCTAAAGTACGATAGTAAAGGAGGTGAACAAAATGGCAAAAGAAAATTGTTGGGAATTTAAAAAATGCGGTAAAGAAGAAGATTGTTCTGCGTATCCTTATCAGGGGACAGTGTGTTATGTGGCTAAAGCCACTCTTTGTCGTGGTGAAATCCAAGGTGGTTATGAAGATAAGATTAAGGTCTGCCGTACGACTTGTGATTATTATAAGTATTTGATGTCATCTAAGTAATCCGCCCTAAAGATGGTCTATTCAGGGTTGAACATACCCCAATGTTGATTCCCTTAAGACAGCGGGGAAAGCCGGAGGACTTCAGATCCTGTGTGTGTCCGCCGGAGGCGGACTACACCCTTGACGCCCCCGCTTGACGGGATCATAGGTCTAATTTTGTAAGTTTCGGTGTGCGTCTTGGCGTAACGAAGTGGAGATCCCGTCGTCGGGGGCTCTGAAGCCCTCCGGCATTTGCAACGTCAGGCCAAACCCAATCTGTTCTTTGAAAATTGAAGAACATGGAGAAAAAATTATATGTCTGTCAATAAACGAAAGCATGCCAGGCTAAATATGACGGATGACGTAAATTCCAAGGATTCAAAACCCATCAAAGGACTCAGCGATTCAAATAAATTTACTGCCCAAGCTAAAGTAAAATGGCAAGAAAAATCCGATGAAGCGTATCTTACCGGATTGGAATTTATAAACATTAGTGTTGTTAGATAAGAATCACGGTTAAATCTAGCCTAGATTTTATCCTGCATTATTTTTTAATATATTAGCTAAATGCTTCTTGAAGGCATCATAATCATCATCATAAATATCCAAAAACTTTGCGCCGATTTCATATCTTGGATCGTCTGACAGTTTATTAGACCAAACGACTTCAGCGATTGCAGTTAAAGGGGCTGTTGCTGCCGAATCGTCTACGATCGAGGAAATGTTCCTTTTATGGTGCTGCCAGCCTTTTAAATAGATTTTTAGGCTCAGCAAGGCTTTGGGTTCATAGGGACTCGGAACCGTAAAGCCGATACCGCCTTCTGCAAAATTTTTACATGCACCTTCTTCTCGAGGTCCTTCAGGCAGGGGATAGGCAAGATTGTTGATCTCAATGGGAACTACTTTAGAAATTCGTGGGCAACCTCGTTTATCTTTACCGGCTTGCAATTGGTTCATTCCTTGATCTCCCGAATGATACGTTCAATCTGACTGTTAACGATGGGAAATGATCACTTTTAAAAATTAAAATTAATATGACCAGCTATGAATTGTCAAGGAAATATTCACTTCAAGACAGGCTGTCCGGCAAAAACAGAGGATGGAATGGATAAGATGTCTGGAAGCCGCAATAGAATTACAAGCAGTTCATAGGAGGTAGCACAAATGTATCTTTAACAACACTGCAGAAGGTCAGTTGGGGTGAGGATTACACTCTTGACAAAAAAGCGGCAATTTTCAAAAGAGTGGCCCTGATTTGATTCTCCATAAATCCCTGGAGTTTAGTAAAATGTCGTAAATATCAAATAAGATAAAGATTACAAGAGGTGTTCTAAATGGGAAGCCAATTTGATGGGTCGGAAAGAAGAAAATATAGGCGGGTTGCGATTCCTGCGAATGACGGTATTAAGGGTATTATTAGTTCTCCCCGATTGATAGCTGATGATTCCATCGCCGTTAAGATCATAGATTTGAGCGCAGGGGGGTTGCATTTCTTTTTGCTTAGAGATTCTTTCAAAAAAATCAGCACCGGCGATCACCTTACGCTGAGGGAGATTAAAGGAGTCAAAAAATTAGATTTTGTTGCCAACATTGAACTTGAAATCAAATGGATTGCCGAGCATCCATCATTAAAGCATGTTGGTCTCGGCTGTGAATTTCTTAATATTGCTGACGAAATTCGGCAACAAATTGATCAATTTGTCGATACCATGAGACTGTAGGGATGTAAAAAAAAATAATAGATAATATCCCAAATCATTTATGAAACTACAGGGAGAAATTTTGATCTATGCTTTCGGCTAAGGGCAGCCTCTGCCAATAGTGCAACGCAAATTCCCAATAAAAATTCATTGAAAATAAAATCCAGATATAACCTGCAGCGGACCATGATAATATATTTTTTGCTGATAGGGTCTGCTTCATTGCTGATAAGAGTGGAATTTTTAATCGATACCCATAGACCGCAATTGAGAGCAGAACTGGTTTCCAATTTTGAAAAAAATTCAAGGAATCAAATGGAAATTGATCGGGTTTTTCTTCCCGTTGAAAGGCTTAGAAACAAAGCGCTGCTGATGATTGGAGTTATTATGGTTGTTATGATTATCGTTTTGACCATGTTTATCAAAAATATAACCGAACCCCTTCAGCACATGATCGAATCATCCAAAGAAATATCCAAAGGCGATCTCAGTCAAACCATAAAAGTACAATCCACCAATGAATTGGCCGAACTCGGCAATGTGATCAATGAGATGTCAAGCAATTTACAGGAAATTATTCTGCTTTCTAAGAATATGTGTTCAGCCGGAAATGATTTTATTAAAAGAACATCGTCAACACTAGAACACCAAAAATTAAGCCACTATGATATAAGCAAGATCGGTCAGAATATAAAGCATTTAAAAAAAAATGTTGAATTGTTAAATGAGGCTGTCGGTTACTTTAATTTTTATGACTTCGAAAATGAAAATGATGAATGAAATTTGGTTGGCACTACCGGCAGGCATTTTGATATCAACAGTGGTTTCGTCCATCGGGATAGGCGGAGGCATTTTATGGATGCCCTTTTTACTGGTGGTTTTAAGGATGAATCCTGAAATCGCTGTTCCGACGTCCTTGTTAATCCAAACCTTTGGCAAGGGTTCAGCCAGCATCGCCTATTTAAAACAAAGAAAAGTGGATCTCAAAATAGTCGTTATGCTCATTTTAATCGCGGTACCGGGTATTGCCGTGGGCGCTTATATCGCCAGTAAGATCAAACCTTCTCTAATAGAATTGGTATTGGGTATACTGGTATTGATAACGGCGTTTCTATTTGTTTCATCACATCAAAACTATGCCGACACGGGCAGACCCCAAAAAAAAATAAAAAAAATGTATCGGCTTTTATGGGCTGCAGCACCCATATCCATCGGCAGCGGGATGTTGAGCACCGGTATGGGTGAATGGCTGATACCGGTCATGAGAAGCAGATTGTCTTTGAAAATGAGCAGTGCCATCGCCACCTGTATATTTCTCACCTTCGCCGTTTGTCTGATCGGGTCATCCTTCCATTTGATTTTGGGAGGCAGAGCTGACTGGTCAACTGTTCTTTGGGCTGTTCCGGGAGTCATGATCGGCGGACAAATCGGTCCGCGTATTATGCAAAAAATTAACGAGAGATTGTTAAAGGAAATATTCATTTTCCTGTTAACTCTCATCGGTATTCACCTGATCTACAACTCGTACTAGGTTGACGGCGAGTCTTGGATTTCCAATAACCATAGGAACTTTTTTAATTTGCATTAACAAATTGAAAGAATGATAAATATTTATCGCATTCGTTAATATGAGAGACCTTACCCTTTTTACCCTCGGTAAATATAAATATGGTATATGGCAGGACCAAGCCCCGACCGTTAAAGAGATCGAGGCAATCCATTGGTTGCCGCCTGCCCCCAAACATATCGCAGGTCTGTCAATCCTTGACGGCCAGACCGTGACACTGTTCGATCTTCCTGCCTGCATCGGGTTTTCTCCTATCAGCAAGGAGAAGCAAAGTTATCCGGTTCTTTTAATAAAAAATCCAGAAAAAATTGTCGGCTTTATCATCGATGTTGTAATGGGCCACTTTGCTATTCAGTCGGAGGCCGTCCTTCCAATGCCCGATTTTCTGCAGACACCGATAATTGATAGCTGCGCAATATATGATTCAGAGCCCATCCCGATCATCAACCTATCGAAGCTTTTTAAAAGCGTGCTGGAAGCCGAATTCAAGCCTCCCTTGGCAAAGCATTGTATATCAGGGTTTCATCCAGAGTACAATTTTTCGGTTAAAACGGTCAGGGTCTTCGAATGCGGAGGTGAATCTTTTGCAGTTTCCGGGGCCTGCATTAAGAAAAGAGGGCTCAAGCCCGGTCGGATAACTAAACCGGCGCAGCTTCCCCGATACGTGAGTGGGATCACTTTTCACGATGAAAACCTCGTGGCACTCATCCACATGCCGCGCCGAATGCAATTGCCTGAGAAGAAACCGCCGGAATTGATGCTGGTTGCAGATATCGGGGAGCAAACCTTTGGTTTGCTTGTTGATTCGGATAATGACGAATGGCATGATAAATATTTTACGGTCAAACCGCTACCGTCGCTCGTCCAAGGCGACTGGATGCAAGATGCCGTTTTACATGGTAAAGAGATTATACCGATTATTGAACCCGTTGGGTTAATATTCAATCAATCGGATGGATTTAATAGAACCCCTTTGCCGCAAAGATATACGCCTAGCTCAAAATTCAAGTCCATATTTGGTAAGGAAGATGTCCAGGTCTTTGAGTTTTCCTTACTTGGTGCGCGCCATGCGCTTCCCCATTACGAGGTGGAAGATCAATTCCAAGTCAAACCGTATCGACGCCTTCCGGATGTGATGTCGATAGTTGCCGGCGTAGCAGAATACGCCGGGGAACTGTTACCGGTACTCGATCTGGCGGCATGTTTCGGCAGGGATTCGATGGTGACGCCGGATTGGCAGATGCTGCTGGTTAAAAACGGTGACTTCCGCGCGCTAGTTTTAGTTGAAGCCATTTTCGGTGAGCGCATTCTGCCGGTGAAGATGCATCGTGAGCTTCCGTTCGAAGAACCGCATGTATTGGTTTACGGGTGCTATCCTGATGAAGCCATGGTCAGACTGGTACTGAATGTCGAGGCTCTGGCGGTTCACTTTGATAAAACATTGTTTAAAAACTTCTTCACTACCTTATCGAAGGAAATAGCCCTGGAGCCAATGGATATCGGGCTGGAATCGGAGCCGGAAAAACTAGAAACCGGAGAACTAGCGGAGGAAGGGACAGGGGCTATAGAGTCCGCTGAGCCTGAGGAAGTTGAAAAGCCCCTTAGGCCTGAAAGGTCGACAGATATAACTGCGGCCTTGTCGGCCACAAAAGATGACAAAGAAATTGAGATCCAGGAGTCTGCTGGAACAGCCCCGCCGGATATAAAAGTGTCGGTGGCGGAAAAAGAAGAGATAATAGTGATAGAAGACGCGGTCGGGATACAAAATATCCAGGAGATTGTCGCACCTGAACTGGGGGCGTCTAAAACTAGAGTTTTAGAAGAGATTGGGCCGCAAATGAAGTCGCAAGCAACAGTGGGAAAAGAAGAAATGGAGGAAGGTATTAGGCCTGTAGAATTCGCAGAGACCGAAGAACTCTTTAAGCCTGAAGAGTCGCCGGCGTCAATAGCGTATATACCAGCTGAAGAAGCCGAGGAAGCTGAGGAAAAAAGAGAGATTAAAGAGACCGCTGAGGCCGACAAACCTTATACAGCAGCAGCGGTAGCAGATCTTGCAGAAATACCCGCCACCGAAGAGAAAACAGATTTTCAAGAGACACAAAAAATTGCAGAGACCAAAGCGGAGGGGACTCACGTCGCGGTTTCGGAGGAGTTCGGGCCTGAACCGGAAACGGAAGAAATAGGGTTAAGCGGGCCGGTGGAAGATCCTGATACGCCCGCTGAGCCTGAGATATCGGAAAAGTCCATTACGCCTGAAGCGTCTTTAGCCCTATCAGTGGCTTTGTCAACCGAAAAAGAAGAGAGAGAAAGTGAGAACCGGGTGTCTGCTGAAATGGTCTCGCCGGATATAGAAGCGTCGGCGGTAAACCCGGAAGCGATAATCGCGCAAGAAGAGACGGCCGAGATACAAGAGGCACAGCAGATTGTAGAGACTGAATTGGAGGCATCACAGACTGGAGTTTCAGAAGAGATCGTACAGGAACCAGAGCCGGAAGCAACAGAGGTGGGCGGGCCGGCGCAGAAGGCCAAAGAGAAAATAGAGGAAGGTATTGAGCCTGTTGAGTTCGCAGAGGCTGAAGGACCCTTTGAGCCTGAAGGGTTGCCGACGTCAATAGCGTTTATAGCAGCTGAAGAAGCTGAGGATGCTGAGGAAGATAGAGAGTTTAAAGAGACCGCTGAAATCGCCTCGCCTGATATGGCAGCATCGGCAGCAGATCTTGCAGAAATATCCGCCACCGAAGAGAAAATAACCATTCAAGAGTTACAAAATGATATTGAAAAGGAAGCATCAAGACACGAAGAGATCCCCACGGCAAAAGACACGTCTAAAACACAAGAAGTGCAAAAAAGTATAGAGCTTGAACGAGAAATATTGCAAGCCTCGATTTCAGAAAAGATTACGCCGCAAACGGAACCGGAAGACCAAGTGGAGGAAATTATTGAGCTTATAGATTTCCTGGAGCCTAAAGAGCTTATTGAGGTTGAAGAGGCTCCAGAGCTCATGTTGCCAACCTCGACCGCAGATACTGCTCAACCGGTTGCCGAACTGGAAGTATTGCAAGTCCGGGTTTCAGAAAAGATTGAGCCGCAAACGGCACCCGAAAAAAAGGAACAGAATGAGCGAGAAGATGAAATCATTGAGCTACAGGATTTCATGGAGTCTGAAGAACCCACCAAGGTTGAAAAGGCTCTAGAAAGAACGGTACTTGTAGCAACCGAAAAAAATATTCCGCCGATTAACGAAACCGCCGATGCCGATGAAGTATTTCAAGCTCAGATTACAGAAAATATTGAACTGCAAAAGCCAACCGAACAAAATGAACAGAAAGAGCAAGAAGAGGAAATTTTTGAGCTACAAGATTTCATAAAGCATGAAAGGTCCATCGAGGTTGAAAAGGCTTCGGAGAAAACGATGCTTTTAACAACCGAAGTTACTGCACTGTCGACTGCCGAAGCCGCCAATGATTATTGTGAAAGCGATACCCGTAAAAGACCGAAAATAAAATATGCACTGGCAGTATGTGCTGCAATTTTACTTATTGGGATACTAATGGTGACGCTTTATCCTTCCGGTCTGTTAAATAACGGGATGGTTAACAAAGAAAAAGGCAAACTAAAGGCGCCTATTGTTGTAGCCAAACATAGGCCGCTACCGGTAGAAAGAAAAAAAGTTCCGAAGTCTGAGAAGCAGCCGACCATTTCACCAGGTGCCAAATTTGTTGAGGTGAAAAAAGAAAATGCCGAGTTGCCTACTGCAGTGGCAAAGCCTAAGCCGTCACCTGCAAAATCAATTGTGCCGCAGCCCCCCAAAACAGCTCCGGCAGTGTCTCCAAACTTTGAAATTGTTGAGGCCAAAAAAGAAAAACCAGAAGCCCCTCCCGCAGAAGAGGTGCGCGGGTTGGCCGCGGTGAGGGCAATTCAACAGCCAGCTCCTAGGATGGTTTTGCCTGAATCAACCGACATCGCAATTCACAAGGTGAAAAAAGGTGACACACTCTGGGATATTTCCAAGAAATATACCGGCACTGGCTTCAACTATATGCGTGTAGCCAAGGAAAATGAAATAACCAACCCGGATTTGATTTTCCCTGAGCAAAATGTGCGCGTAAACAAAAAAGCACGAAATTAAAAAGAATGAATCTATTGGGGTTAGCCATTAAAGAGCGTGTCAATTATAATTTCACACATCAGCGCCTTGTTACACAAAAAAGGCGGCTTGTAACCTTACACCCTGCAGCTAAAAATCTTTAAAATCATCATCATCCATTGGGATTATCTGCTCCGGTTTCGTTCCTTTTTCTCGGTGAACTTCTATGGGTTTGTTTTTAGCCCTTTCAACCGGAGCTGCAACGGTCATTATTTTATGAATTGCCTTTTTTGGCATTTTAACCTCGGCAGCAGGCCCTTTTTTTGTACCATTGCTGCTTTTTCCCACCAAGACCACTAATTCCTTTACATATGCCATCATTTGCTCAGCCTGGGCGC
>CALZJV010000048.1:27993-28752 GCA_945787595.1 uncultured Desulfobacterales bacterium
CAGCCCGGATCCATCATTTACTTTCTTGACCGTGCCTTCGATCAACTCGGATGTGTCCTTGGCCGCATCGGCCGCGCGCATGGCCAGATTTCTGACCTCATCGGCCACCACCGCAAATCCGGCTCCGGCTTCACCGGCCCGGGCAGCTTCTACAGCGGCATTCAAGGCCAGTAGATTGGTTTGAAAGGCAATCTCATCGATGGTCTTTATTATTTTGGAGGTCTCCTCACTGGCCTTGGATATCTCCTGCATGGATCCGGTCAATTCGACCATGGATTCGTTGGCCTGCCCGACGACCTGATTGGCCTCTTGCATCAGCTTGTCTGCCTGGCCGGCATTATCGGCATTCTGTTTGGTCATCGAGGACATCTCCTCCAGTGATGAAGAGGTTTCTTCAAGGGAAGCCGCCTGCTCCGATGAGCCCTCGGCCAGTTGCTGACTGGATCCAGATACCTGCCCGGCGGCTGAAGCGACCTGATTTGCACCTTCATTTAAACCTTCGATGATGCGGTTGATGGGCTTGGTGATGGAACGAATCAGGATCCAGGCGATCAGTATTCCCGAAACCACAGCAAACAGGCCCGCGATCCCAACGCTCGTCCGCAGAAAGTGGACCGATGACACCATTTTTTCCATGGTGCTGTTGAGCTCTTCTGTCTGCTGCTCTACAAACGGGCTTAAACTCTCATCCATCTGCACTGCGGCTTCATCAAAGGCTGCCATGGTCTTGTTGCCTTCGGCCGGGCCACCATCAATATA
>CALZJV010000049.1 GCA_945787595.1 uncultured Desulfobacterales bacterium
TGCCGTGGAATGATGGAATATTGGAAGGTTGGAATAATGGGTTCAGAAGGATGAAATCTTTTTTCGATACACCACGTAAATCAGAGATTAATCCGCCTGGGGCGGACCGGTTTTTAAACCCAGTATTCCATTATTCCACCATTCCGTTGGACGACTTAAGGTAAACTCTACCCCTCTGGGGTGAAATCAAAGCCTGGTCCTCTGGGCCAGGATTCCTTACTATCATGGTTGCCATGATAGTGGACACCATTCACGGAGGTTTGAACATGGGAAACGAGCTGTTTGAAAAACTGCAGAAAGCCATAAAGGAATTCGACGCCCAGGCTGCGGAAAGCCTGACGAAACAGGCCATGCAGGAAAAAATGGATCCAATTCAGGTCCTGGATGCGTTGACGGACGCCATTCGCGAGGTTGGTGACGGATTCGGCAAAGGTGAGCTGTTTCTGCCCGAGTTGGTGGGTGCTGCAAATGCCATGCAGAAAGCCACCCCGATTCTGGAGGAAGAAATTAAAAAAAGTGGCGCCCAGAGAGAAAGCGCCGGCAAGGTGGTGATCGGATCTGTTCACGGCGATATGCACAACATTGGCAAGACCATGGTATGCACTCTGTTGACGGCGGACGGTTTTGAGGTCATTGACCTTGGCATCAACGTCGAAACCCAGCAGTTTATCAGGGCCGTTAAGGAACATGACGCCAACATCGTCGCCATGTCGGCGCTACTGACCACCACCGCCCAGGAACAAAAGAATGTTATCGAAGCCCTTAAGGCTGAAGGGCTCAGGGATAGCGTAAAGATAATGGTCGGCGGCGGCGCCATCAGTGAAGGTTTTGCCGAGAGCATTGGTGCGGATGGATATGACCCCACGGCCCCGGGCGCAGTTGACCTTGCCCGAAAATTTGTTGAAAAATAAAGGAGAAAAAAATGCTGACTGGATTTACACGTAAATTCAAACCCTTAAAAATAGTATCCGAAGAAGAAATCGAATCCATTCACCGCGGCGGTCTTTATGTTCTCGAGAAGACGGGTATGCGTATCGAGCATGACCGCGCGCTGAAACTTTTTGCCGAAAACGGCTGCCGGGTCGACTTCGATGAAAAGCGTGTTCGCATTCCAGCCTGGCTGGCGGAAGATTGCGTCCGTCAGGTTCCGAGCAGTTTCGTCGTAACTGCCAGGGACGGAGAAAGCGATCTGATGATCGGCGGTGACACATTTTACTTCATGCAGGGCATGGGCATGCGCTATGTGGACCTGGATACCTGGGAAACCCGCCAGGCAACGATCCGGGAACACAAGCAAGCCATGATTGTGGCGGATGCTCTCGATAATTGTCACCTGGCGGATGCGGTGTTTGCCTATACCGAACTCGATGGTGTTCCGCCGGTGATGACGTTCCTGGAAACGCTGGCCAGCGGCCTGCGGTATTCCGGTAAAGCCCAGCAGTACGGTTACCAGAAAGACTGTGAAATATTCGCCATCAAAATGGCCAAGGCCCTGGGGATCAACTTAAACCCTGAATTGGACACGGCATCGCCGCTGAGCCTCTACGGCGGATCGGTGGAAGCGGCTTTCAGGTATGTTGAAGCCGATATACCCATCCAACCCTGCGTCGGTGTGGCCATGGGCGGAGAAGGACCCATGACGACATCCTCGGTGATGGTCATGGCATCTGCGACGATCATGGGCTGGGCCGTGTTGACCCAGTTGATCAAACCGGGAGCGCCTATATCGATTCAGTTCGGGCTGAAGCCCATGGACATGCAGCGCGGCAATCCACTGTTTGCATCCGTAGTGAACTCCATGACCACCGTCATGATGAATCAACTTCTGCGGAAATATCAAATTCCCTCATGCACCAGTGCCGGGTTTACGAGCCTGTCCAAAAAAATCGACTACCAGTGCGGATATGAGAAAGCATTGGGAACGCTGATTTCGGCGCTCTCCGGCGGGCATCTCCACATTTTCCAGGGCGGTTCCACCGCGGAACTGATGTATAACCCGGTGCTCTCGATCCTGGACGACGACATCGCTGGCTGGATCGGGCATTTCCTGCAGGGCGTGGATGTTAACGACGAGACTCTGGCCATCGATCTCATCAACCAGGTCGGGCCGATTCCGGGGCATTTCCTGGGCACAGCCCATACGCGCGAATGGTGGAAAAAAGAGAATTTCTTCCCCAAAGTGGCCGACCAGGAAGCATACCCGGTCTGGGTTAAATCCGGCAAGAAGGACGCCCTGGAGCTGGCCAAAGAACGGATGCAGGAAATTCTAGCCTCCCACACACCCAAACCGTTGCCTTCGGATCAGGAACAGGCGATTGAAGATATCCTAAAGGAGGCCCGCGAGTACTACCGTGAAAAAGGTATGATATCGGATGACGAATGGTCGGTTTATATGAACGCTCTGGAAGTTGCGGGATAGAATAAAAAAGTTGTTTACTTGAGCCAACCTCGCAGTTATTACTTGTTTAACTAAATATAGTCGCTGGCGTGTCAGAGCATGTCAAGATCGAGGAGAAGAGAAGTGTTGACCAATAATGAAAAACAAATACTGGAACTGGTCAAGCAGGGTCTGCAGCCACCGGGTAAAGAGGAAATTGACGACCTGACCGCCCGCTGGCTGTATGGTAAAAATGCTGAAAAAATGATGAAATACGCCCCCTGGAGTTTCGTGCTCATGAAACTGATGTGGAAGAAGGGAGAAGAACCATGGCAGAGATGACCCGTTACGAGAGGCTGCTGGCGGCCTGGAACCTGGAAGAGGCGGATCGGGTTCCCTGTGCACCGATCATGTGCTATTTCATTCCCTACCATGCCGGTTTGTCGGTTAAAGACATATTCACGGAACCCGACAAAGTCGCCCAGGCCTTGATTGACAACCAGGATTTTATCGGTGACAACACCCACCCCATTATCACTACCCTGGACCACATGTCGATGCTCGGCCGGGCCGGCTGGGACCAGACCACCCTCAACTGGAAAATATGGGATGAGTTTCCGCCCCAGGGCAATATCCCGAGTATATTTGAAAAAATGATCATCGATGACTACGATGATGTCATGGAACGTGGTTTTTCCACCCTTTTGTTCAACCAGGGCCTGGACAATGACATCTTTGAGCGCAGTCCAGATGATTTTCTCTATTACCATTTCGAATATCCGCAGGTCTGGTCCAAAGCCCTGCGGCGGTTTTATAATGAAACCGGAATTCCATACCTGATGGGCGCCCGTGTCTGCCATCCGCTCGATCTGCTGCAATACTATCGCGGTATCAACGGTCTGGTGATGGATATGTTCGAACAGCCGGACAAGGTCAAAGCCATGTGCGACAGGCTGTATGAATACGAAGCTGTCTGCGCCATGCAGCGCGCCATGGTGGTGGGTGCCGGCCAGATTCCGGGTGCCGATGTCATATTTCTTTATAATGGCGGGCCTCCGGGATTATCCCCCGAACTCTATGATCAATTTTACTACCCCTACGCCAAAAAAATGATCGATATTTTCGTCAAGCGTGGTTTCAGAGTTCAAAATCACTGGGACAACGATCAGACACCCTATCTGGAATCCATCCGCCACCTCACAGACGGTCTGCCCAAGGGCAAGATACTGATGGATTTTGAAAAAACAGACATGAAAAAAGCCAAGGAAATCCTGGGTGACAGAATGGCCATCACCGGCAACGTACCTTCCGCCTTGCTGGTTTACGGCTCCGTCACCGAAGTCGAAGATTACTGCAAACAGTTGATTAAGGATTGCGGCCAAGGCGGCGGATTTATTCTGGGCGTGGAATGTGAGACGCCCTGGGATTCAAAACCTGAAAATGTGAAAGCGATGGTTAAATCGGTTGAAAAGTTCGGTCAATATTGAATGTCCGCTTACGTACCCACCCAGGCAGACTGAATGATAGCAGAGATCAAAAAACTCGAAAAGGTGTCGTCAGTGCTGGATCCGGACGCGCACGAACGGCGCAGATTACGCCATAAAATTGTTCAATACACCGAAGCGTTTCTTGAAGATATGCCCCGGCTGCGGGCCTATATTGATACTGATGATAAAGGCATCGGCATTATGGATTCGCCCATCTCCGATGAACCCATCAGCCTGGATGAAGCTTTGGCCTTGTTAAAAGCTCATGTGGACACGCCCGGGGAGATGGTGGGACCGGCCGGCAACCTGGGCTATATTCCGTTAGGCGGTTTATATCCGTCCGCCCTGGCTGACTTCATGGCGTCGATATCCAACCGGTATGCCAGTGTATTTTTCTCGGCACCGGGGGCAACGCGGGTCGAACGCATGTTGCTGAGATGGATTGCGGACATGATCGGCTACCCGCAAAGCGCAGCCGGCGATTTTACCTCCGGCGGCAGCATTGCCAATCTGCTGGCGGTTGTTACCGCCAGAGACGCCCATGATCTGAAGGCTGGGGATTTTTCCAAAACGGTCGTTTATCTCAACGAACAAACCCACCACTCAATCCGGAAGGCCTTAGGCACGGCCGGTCTGAAAGAATGCGTTCTGCGCTATGTTCCACTGGATTACCATTTTCGGATGGAAGCCAATGCCCTTGAAAAGGCCATCAAAGCGGATAAAAAGGCCGGCCTCAACCCTTGGCTGATCGCCGCCGCCGCTGGAACCACCGATACCGGCGCAGTCGATCCGCTCGAGGATATTGCCGATATCGCCGCCGCCCGCCGGCTCTGGCTTCACGTCGACGGTGCCTATGGGGCCTCCTTTGCCCTGTGCCCACAGGGCAAAAAGAAACTAAAAGGCATTGAGCGATCCGATTCTATGATCGTAAATCCGCATAAAGGTATGTTTTTACCGCTGGGCAGCGGCGTCATTCTGGTAAGAGAAGGAAAGTATTTGTTGCAGGCCCATCATTCCGATGCCAGCTACCTGCAGGATAAAGATATACTGGCCTCTCCGGATGAGATCTCGCCGACCGACTTGTCACTCGAACTTACAAGACCCTTCCGGGGTCTGCGCCTGTGGCTGCCGTTAAAAATTTTAGGCGTAGCGCCATTTCGGGCGGCATTATCTGAAAAGCTGCTGCTGGCGCAATATTTTTATAAAAAGATTCAGCAAATGGATAGGTTCGAAACGGGGCCTTTTCCGGATCTCTCAATCGTAACGTTTCGATATATCCCCAAACGCGGCGACGTGAATCAATTTAATCGGCAACTGGTAAATGCGATTCAAAAAGACGGACGCATCTTTATTTCTTCAACCATGCTTGACGGAAAATTCACCCTTCGTTTAGCTATTCTGGGATTTCGTACTCACCTGGATACCATTGATCAGGCAATTGAGATTTTACAGGAAAAGGTCAGAGCGATTGCAGGAGGGTAGTAGGGTTAGACTTCTATATCTCTTGGGGCTACTGTGTTATATCATGAGCAGATTTGTCACTAACATCAGGAGATTGCAATGCTTATACTTTACCGCTAGCGTATTTAATTCTACTTTGTCATATTTACTTTTACTTCGGTACTTCGTTATAACAGACTGATATAGCATAATAAAAGAATGCCTAAAGTGAACTAAATTGCCTAAAATGCCTAAAATTAATGTGACGCTACGCTCTATCTGTTTTTATAAAATTGACAGAATACCACAACTTTAGTTCATTTTAAATTTTAGCTCATTTTCTCAATTAGCATTATAACTTATTGAAATTCTATAAATATAATTTGCTCTGTTAATGTGACAAAGCAGAATTAGTCATAATACATTGTAACATTGTTAGGCAAAATGACGCGTATTTTGTTCAGCTATGCCTGTGATAAACTGGTTAAACCGTGCTTTTTGAGCTTCCGAACGATAGTGGGCTGACTGACCTTGAGATATCCTGCCAACTCGCGGGTCGTCCTGCAGCGGGCAATGGCCCGCTGCAGGATTTGTTTTTCAAACGCCATTACTTCCTGGGTCAGGCCGGCTAAATTGCGTTTTTCAAGAGTAGCGAATGCCGACAATTCCGTTTTATCCTCAAGGTTTCTTAAAATAGTTTCATCAACGAGATCCGTATCACTCAAGACCACCGCCATTTTAAGGATATTCTTCAGCTCGCGGACGTTTCCCGGGAATGAATACGATTGCAGCACTTTCATTACTTTGGCTGAAATTCGCCGCTTTAACCCATATTCCTTGTTATATTTTTCCAGGTAATGACGAACCATCTCAAATATGTCTTCCGCCCTTTCGTGCAGAGGCGGAATCTGCATCGTAAAGGTGTTTAACCGATAGAAAAGATCTTCACGGAACTTTTTCTCCTTGTTAAGGGATTCCAAGTCGCGGTTGGTGGCCGCAATCACGATACAGTCAATCGTAATGATCCGGGTTGCCCCCAGTCGCATGATGGTGTGGTCATCCAGGTATTTGAGCAGTTTGGCCTGAACCGAAAACGGCAGGTCGCCGATTTCGTCCAGAAAAAGCGTCCCGTTCTGGGCCAGTTCGAAAAGGCCGGCTTTGCCCTCCTCCTTGGCGCCCGTAAAGGCACCTTTTTCGTAACCGAAAAGTTCCGCTTCCAGGAGATTTTCCGGTAAGGCGGCACAGTTTATCTGGATGAACGGCTTCTTGCTGCGCTTGCTGTTCTGGTGGATAAATTTGGCCAGCAGTCCCTTGCCGGTGCCGGATTCCCCCAGCAACAGGATATTGGACGCTTCCATTTTGGCGATCTTAACCGCCATCCGCAGCAACTGCCGCATGGCTTCATTTTTAGCAATGATATTTTGCCTGGACAACTCAAACAGACTTAACTCAGCCAGTTCATCCTGATACTTCTCACTGACCAGGCGGGTTTGTTCGAGTTGCTCGCGAACCTCGTTGAGCTGGGTCATGTCGCGTAAATTGACAACCACCAGTGAGATTTCACCTCTGCTGTCCAGGATCGGTGTTCCAGTTATCAGCAGCGTCCTACCTGTTTTAAGCGCTTTTGATAAAATCGTGATTTGACGCTTCATTTCAAAAACCTCGAGGACGACGGAACGATCAAAAATGCCGCTTTCATTCAGGTCAAAAATGCTTTTGTTCAGAACATCCTCGGCCTTTATATTGTCCAGATCCAGGGCGGCTGCGTTAACCGTAATTACATTGCCGCCTCCATCGTAGACCCAAATACCATCGGCAGATGAATTAATAACCGTTTCCAGCTGCTGACTGATCTGCCGGTAGGACCCCAGCTGCTGGGCAGATTGTTCGAACTGCTCCATTTCTTGAAAGTTGCATACCGTACCGAGTATGCGTTCACCTTCATTTATCGGTGTAATATTGACAACCAGACTGATATTTTCACCGCGGACGTGGCGCCCCAGCTGTGATTGCCCGGTCTCCAGACAGATGGAAACATGATTCCATGTCAACGGCATTAATTCCCGAATATGAGTGTCCGACACGCTTCGGGGGGCCAGTCCTAAAATCTTTTCGGCCTGCTTATTGATCAGAACGATTTTTCCCGCTAGGTCCGTAGCAATGACACCATTGCTCGTTGCCGAAAAAATATGTTCAAAAGTGACAGTTTGGTCCATAATGATTTCACGCCATTGCATATACGTGTGGCATGGGTAAAGATCCGGGTCCGGCTTCCGGCCCGTAGGGAGGACCCGGCTTTGTAGAGCCCCATGAAAGGTGGCCAAGCACCGAGTATCTTTGAGATAGGTTAGGCCGTTTACCGGTTGGCCGGTTATGCCGGTTTGCCCGTTACTAATGAATTCTATCCGATTTTAACTGGTCAACGGGCCCACGGGCTCAACGGGCAAAACCGGCTCAACCTTTCTCGACTAACGGCTTATGGCTTAGCCGATTGTCTCTGACTCCCGACGGGGGGATCTTCGACTGGCCCAGCTTCCGGCCCGTAGGGCCTACAGCCCGGAGGGAGGACCAGGTTTTCTGCGGCGTAATAAATACATGATTCAATTCTGTATCAAAATTGATATAATTATTCAATATAATGATGAATTAATGTAGATAAATTCGGATTCATAAATGTATCAGTATCTAACGGCCCAATTTCACAGACAATTCATGTGCCCCACTTTTCATAAAGTTCAAATTTGGATCACATCGTTATGGAAGGATTTGGTGGCTATTTTTTTATCTTAATGAAATCATTGATAAATTTATATAGAATGGATTTGGCACTGCTCTTGCTAAATCATTAATATATTTTCGGAATTATAACCCAAAAAAAGGTAATATCGCCGCCAGTGGATATTGCATTGCAAACCGTGAAAAACTCGGGTCCAAATAAGCGTAAAACCGTCCAGGATTAAATCTATAAATATTTTGAGGATGATGCTCAGCTTTTAATGCAAATAATCCGTAAAAGTAGCTGAACGGCTTAACGCTCACTAAGCCCCTCAGACAGTTTCACGATTTGCAACGAAACATCCACCGGCTTTTAGCGACTGCCTTTTTATTGGTTATAGAACCGTAATTTTTTTTGCCCTATATGGAGGTTATTTATGTTGACGGACAATGAAAAACAGATTCTGGAAAAGGTTAAACAGGGGCTGCAGCCACCGAGCAAAGAAGAAATCGATGATGTAACCGCCCGGTGGTTGTATGGCAAAAACGCTGAGAAAATGATGAAATATGCCCCCTGGAGCTTCGTTCTGATGAAATTGATGTGGAAGAAAGGAGAAGAACCATGGGAAAATTAAGTGAAGCGATCCTCGCTTTAAACAAAGAAAGCGTTCTTGAAATTGTGAAACAGGATATGGATGCCGGACGCGATCCGTTGGAGCTGGTCGAAGAAGCACGTGTCGGTCTGGAAGAGGTCGGCAAAAAATTTGAGACCGGAGAGTTCTTTTTGATCGAATTGATCCGGGCCGCGCAGGTATTTCAGGCAGCGGCGGATGTGTTCAATCCAGCAATTAAAAAGATGCACGGCGATGTGGCAGCCAAAGGAAAAATGGTGATCGGCACGGTGGCCGGCGATATCCATGACCTGGGCAAAAACATCGTCAAAACCTGGTTGGAGTGCAAGGGCGTTAAGGTCATTGATCTGGGTGTGAATGTGCCCACCGAGCAGATCGTAGAAAGCATCAGAGAGCACAAACCGCAGGTGCTGGGATTGTCCGCGCTTCTGACCGCCAGTGTGCCGGAGATGAACAAGGTGGTCTCACTATTGGAAGAAGCGGGTCTGAGAGACAACCTTAAGATCATCTGCGGCGGCGGGATCGTCGGCGAGGTGCGGGAAGAAATGAAGGCCGACTTTGTTACCATCGATGCCAATGAAGGCGTTAAGGTCATTGAATCGTGGCTTAACTAACCCTGCACAAATTGTTAAGGAGTGTAAAAATGAAAGCAAAAATGACAAGCTACGAAAGATTGCTGGCAGCCTACAATATCGAGGAAGCCGACCGCGTCCCGGTAGCGCCGATCAATATTTACATCATACCGTATTTGGCCGGGATGTCGATACTGGAAGGCCAGCGTGAAGCCGAAAAACTGGTGGATGCATATATCAAATTTAAAGATCTTCTCGGCGATGCCGTGCATCCGTTCATGACCGCCCAGGACCATACCGGACTTCTGGGAAGATGCGGCTGGGACCAGACCACCCTTGACTGGAGAGTGTTCGAGCATTACCCTCCGGAGGGCAATGTCCCCAGCCTGTATGAGAAAGACGTCATAGAGGATTATGAAGATGTCTTTGAACGCGGCTTTTCAACCATTATGTTCAACAAAAAGCTCGAGAACGATATTCATAAGCGCAGCGTGGATGAATTCCTCTATTTGGAGTACGAGTATCCTGAGATCTACGCCAAGGCCTGGCGGCGGTTTGTGAACACCACCGACATTCCCCTGATGTGCGGCGGCCGCGCCTGCCATCCCCTGGATCTGCTGCAGTACTATCGCGGCATTATGAACCTGACCATGGACATTTTCGAACAGCCGGACAAGATCCACCGGATGTCGGAGCTGCTGGCCGAATATGAAGCGATTCGCGTCATGGATCGCGCCATGATTATGGGGGCCGGCGAGGTGCCCGGTGCCGAGGTCATCATCTTTATCAATGGCGCACCTCCCGGGTTGTCCCCCCAGATGTGGGACGAGTTCTGGCATCCGTATGCCAAGAAAATGATCGATATGTGGGTCAACCGCGGATTCAAAGTTCAATGCCACTGGGACAACGACCTGACTCCGTATCTTGAAACCATCAAAAAACTGGCGGACGATATCCCCAGAGGGCATTTGATGATGGACTTCGAGAAGACCGATATGAAAAAGGCCAAAGAAATTATCGGCGACAGAATCGCACTCTACGGCAATGTCCCGTCGGCCCTTTTGGTATACGGATCCACTACCGAAGTAGAAGATTATTGTAAGCAGCTGATCAAAGACTGCGCCGAGGGCGGCGGGTTCGTGCTGGCTGCGGAGTGTGAAACGCCGTGGGATTCTAAGCCTGAAAACATACGAGCGATGATTGATACAGCTGAAAAATACGGTCAGTATTGATGTATTTACAATTTTTTTGATCATGGAGGTCGACCAATGATTATTGTCGGAGAATTGATCAACGCATCCCGTAAATCCGTAAAAACCGCCATTGAGTCAGAGGACCGGGCAGCCATTCAAAAGCTTGCAAGGAATCAGGCCGAGGCTGGTGCAAATTACATTGACGTTAACGCCGGCGTATTCGTAAAAGAAGAGATCGATTTTCTCAAATGGGTTGTGGAAAATGTACTGGAAGCGGCAAAGGTACCCTGCTGTATCGACAGCCCCAATCCCAAAACCATCGAAGCGACCCTAGAATTGCACCAGGAAAAGACGGATCAAACAGCGATGATTAACTCAATTTCGCTGGAGAGCGAACGCTGGGCGACCTTGCTACCGATTATATCCGGCACGGATTTAAAAGTCGTAGCGCTGTGTATGAGCGATGAAGGCATGCCGGAGACGGCCGACCAGCGGTTGGCTATTGCCGACAAGCTGATCAACGGGCTGGTACAAAACAATGTCAAGCTGGAAAACATTTACGTGGACCCGCTAGTGCAGTCCATCGGCACCAATCCTGTTTACGGCAGGGAGTTTCTGGAAGCTATTGATCAGATCACAACCCGCTTTGAAGGCGTGCATATTATGTGCGGACTTTCCAACATCTCCTTTGGCCTGCCGCAGCGAAAATACCTGAACCGGACATTTATGGTTATGGCCATCGCCAGAGGGCTGGACGGCGCCATTGTGGACCCTTTGGATCAAAAAATGATGGCCAACATCATAGCGGCCGAAGCGCTGGCCGGCAAAGACGAATTCTGTATGAACTATCTTTCGGCGTACAGAGCCGGGAGGCTCAACTTCTAATCCTATGCACCTCCTCACAATCAGCGGTTTTCTCGGGTCCGGGAAGACAACCCTAATAATCAAGCTGGCCAAAGCTGCGACCCAGAGAGGGCTGCGGGCCGCGATTTTGGTAAATGAAGTCGGTGAAATCGGGATCGACGACCAGCTCCTGCGTCAGCTGGATATGAACGTTTATGAGCTTCTCAGCGGCTGCATCTGCTGTACGCTGGCCAAAGACCTGCCCGCAACCCTGCAGAAATTGGCGGAAGACTACAAACCGGATCTTGTCATGCTGGAGCCGTCCGGGGTGGCTGATCTCGAAAAAGTACTTTCGGCCCTTGTCTACTACCGTGGTGAGCCCCTGCAAAGCCAGCGCAATATCACCATTGTGGATCCGCTGCGCCTGCAGCAGCTAGTCAGTGTTCTCACGCCGTTGATTACGTCCCAGATCAATAATGCCGATATACTACTTATCAACAAAATCGATGTCGCCAGCGAGGATGAACTGAATTCCTCTGAAAATATCGTCACTCATCTAAATCCCCCTGGAAAATTATTCAAAGCCTCCGTTAAAAACGGCATCGACCCCGATTTGATCGCGGAGCTGCTGCCATGAGCGAGCTTCGCCTCGAACCCTTCGCCGCTCGCATATATTTTTATACGCAAGCGGATATCTCCGCCGGCGAAGGGCAGAAAACCCTTGCCAATTACCTTGAAGCGATTGCCGGCAAATGCGACGCCGTCGGCGATACGGTGATTGGCCACATCAAAGCCATTGCGCTATTTGCCGACGGAACCTATTTTCGCGTCAGTGTCGTCAGCGCCAAACACCCGGCGGAAACAGACGGCAACTCTTCGGCAGATATTACGGCGGCCAAAATCACTCTTAATGTTTTGGTATACGGCCTGTCCCGCAACCGCCTGCAGCAGATCGTTCAGGAAAGCGCATCGCAGGTCGATAAAACCTGGCTGGGTGAATTAAAGGTGGCGCCGGTTCGCCTCATGTAACAAGGGCCGGCCGGGATGCCGACCCTTTAAGTGATTATACGGATCTAGAAATCATCACCTATGTAATCTTACCCGCCTTTAAATGCCATTAATCTTAGCACCTACGCTTCTCAGACGGCAATCAAGGCAAGTGCCGTCAAGGCGGTGAATACACCGACCCACTGTCTACACGAGAGGTGCTCCTTCAGGATTACCCAGGCCAGCATGACAGTCGTCGCGGGGTACATGGATGAGAGCACGGCCGATATGTCAAGGCGACCGGTGTGCGCAGCCAGCGCATAAAAGGTGTTGCCTGCTGTTTCGAAAAAACCGGCCAAGCAGATCAAGAGATAGTTGTTCCTCTGCGGCAAGGCGCCTTTACGGAAAACAAACATGAGTATCAGCAGCAATGTTATGCCCATGCCTCTAGCTGCTACCAGGGGCCACAGCACGCTTTGCTCCACTGCCTGATCCACCAGAATAAAAGAAAGCCCAAAGCATACGCCGGCCATTACCGGATATCCAAGCTGCTTTAATTGAAATTTCTGAGATTTTTCAGGAGCGGAAAGAAACCATATGGCCACTAGTGCAAGCGCAAAACCCGTAATCTGGGTATTCGAAGGCAAGCCCTCCAAAAAAATACCGAAAAATACCGGCAGCATGGCAGAGATGACCCCTGCGAGCGGAGCGACTATCCCCATGCGACTCCTTGCAAGCCCCATGTAAAGCGCGCCCAACCCCAAGACACCGCCAATTCCTGAGGCGGCTCCAGTCATTACCGAATACATGTCCGGGACAGGGCTTCCGACCCACAGTGCAACTATGGACAAGAATATGACACCGGTGATATACCCAATAAGGAGTACTCCCGATACATTGCTGGTCTTCGTGGCGAAACCACCCGAAAAATCTCCGGTGCCCCAGGTGGCGGCAGATGCCAGACCGTACATAATCGCCAGTAGTTCTGAATTTAACATGCGCCTTAAATCCGTTTGTCCGTTAACCCGTTGCACCCGAAAGGCGGTATAATTATGAGCTGTTTTCTATTAACCGGCAAAAGCGTTTCTAATCTCGTACTTTTGGAATTGATCAAAATAGGGGATTTGTTGAGAATTAGCAAGGGGGCAGGTAAATATTACCGAAAACTTAATGTAGAAGCTTTTTCGCGTCCACGACTGGAAGTGGTGGTTTAATAACGGAATTAAAAAAAGGGGCTACGGATAATATCGCAACCCCTTTATTCGTGGAGAGAAATGAATTAGCGGAATAAGACTTATGTGTTCAAAAAGATTCGGGTCAACTTTTGCCAGCTGGTTTGGGGCAGATTACCGTAAATATCATGGCCCAAATAGCCGCCGTCCGCAGCAAGCGGCCCGGCTTCCTCCTCGATCACCTGGTAGAGGCTTTCAATTTCCTCATCCAGATAGGCACTGGCCTGGTCGCCGATCATCAGATTTTTAAGATCCCGGCGCAGATTGTCCGAGTGCAATCGCATCACCCAGCCCTGGGTGTAGGGATCTTGATTGGCCAGGTTGCCCTTCTGCCGCAACTCGGGATTGATATCCGTGACCACACCGCTGACGGGAGATTGCACCCGAGCCATATTCGCACCCCGTTCCAGTGTGATATCGCCGCGATCCTGCTCGAGCTCTTTTCCGATCAGCGGCGCTTCGATTCGATCCAACGGTCCCAGCAGTCGCAGGGCAAAATCGTCGAGACCGATTCTGACTGTTGATCCCTCCTCGATTTTCACCCAGGTGTGACCGCGATGAAGGTAATAGCCGTGGGGTATCTTGAAACCTTTAATATCGAGGACATCCACCGGCTTCACCACGGCATGCACCGTGTACTGGTCACTGAAATATTGATCGAACTCGCAGTTGCCGCACTGGTAGTCATGGGTGCAGGCCCGAAAATCAATGCGCCCTTTCATGTGATGCAGACAAGGTTGCTGTGCGGCGGAAAGCGCTCTTAAGCGGTCTTTCCAGAAAACAATTTTTCCGCGCCTGCCTGTCAGGGCTTTGCCCTGTTGCCGTAGGTTCTTGTTTTCACGGGCCACGCGTCTCATGGCCCGGTCAAATCGGCAGGCCTCGCAGTGATAATCGATTTCACATTCCTTGTGGCGGACCACGCCGGCCTGCATCCAGATGCAGGCAGAGCGGTTTTCCTTGGATTCAAGTTCGCTTCGGGTGGAATTCATCATGTTTCCCTTTTACTACAGGCAAAGTTATCAGCCATTCGTTATGGGTTAATATAAACTCCCCATTACACGTATCTAGGTTCTCAAAAAAGCCTTGGTCAGTTTATTCCAGCCGAGATCCGGCAAATTTCCGTAGATATCCTCTGCCAAAAAACCACCATCGGCAGCCAGGGGACCGGCAACATCTTCGATCATGCTTTCCAGATGGATCACCTCGTTATTCATCCATGACAGACTGCTTTGGTCGACCATCAGTTTACCCATGGTCGCTTTGACATCGGGTGTGCGCACCATAAAAAGCCAGCCATCCCCATAAGGTTCGCGATTGGCCACATCGGGCTTTTCCCTGAGCTGATTATTGACCTCCACGATAACCCCGTCGATCGGTGAAAGCACATCCGCAAGATTGTCCTTGCGTTTCAGACCCCAGCCCACCTTACCCTGATCCAATTCCTTGCCCATCAGCGGCAGATCAAGTGCATCCGCCTTTCCCAGCACTTTTAAAGCGAAATCATCGAGTCCGATACGAATGTATCCACCACTTTCGATACGCGCCCAGGCATGGCCGTCATGGAAATAGAAACCCATGGGCACGTCGAAGCCTTTGACCTGCTGAACTTCACCCGGTATGGTTTTGCTTTTAGTGGTCCAGACATCTTCGAAGAACTGATCAAAATCGCATGATGCGCATTGATAGTCATAGGCACAGGATCGGCGTTCAATACGATTCGTCAGGCTATGGCGGCAAACACGGTCCATGTCGGGCATTCTCCTCATAGCCTCCTGCCAGGTCAACTGTTTACCCCGCTCCGCCTTCATTGCCATGGCATGATCGTATTTACAGGTGGTACAGTCATAGTAATTATCGCAATTTTTAAATTTCACCACACCGGCTTGCATCCACAGGCAGGGATTTGCCGCCTTGGCTTTTTTATCGGGCTTGACCATCCAGACCTGTCCTTGCATCACAGATCCAATCTCCTGAGTTGAACCCAGATCCTGCCAACTGCCTTTACGATAGGTCGATCCAATTCCCACATTGCTTCTTCGGTTTTCTCTTTTTTGCTCAGCCATTTCTCTCACTCCTTTGATGTCTCGGGGTCATTGTTTTATCAACTTATAGAGCAAGTGATGTGCCAAATTGTATATACTGAATCAATAAAATTTTAACTTATTGTTATTATGAAATAATTTATCAATCCAATCGGTTTCACATCAGTCCTGACATGCAACCTAGACGTGTTGAAATATTCTACACTTCATAAACACAACGATCAAAGTTAACGCAAATTGATAGCTTTAATGTGTATTATTTAATAGTTATCGGATTGTGGTATTTTTCTACAGCTGTGTTGAATTTTCCTACAGCACAATTCTGATGCCGCAGAGGAAACAGGAATGAAAAAGAAGACTCTCAGCTGGTGGGTATAAATCACGGCTGTTGGTAAACGGTCGTCATCCACACCTTATCAATGGAGGTTAATTGCAACTGGAGTGCCGGAGTATCTTATATGTTGGCATGTCACGAATTGCTGCGGATATTTCAATAACCAACAGTCTTTATTTGCACTCTCAGCTGGTCTTGTCTTTGGCCACTTTTTTTAACTTTTCGTTTGCCCAGATGGCCACCTCCACCCTGCGGTTTTGGGCACGACCTTCGGCCGTATCATTGTCGGCAATCGGTTGAGATTTGCCGTAACCCTCGGTGGCGATACGAACTGAATTGACATTCTGGGTGGTAAGATAGTCTGCGACCGATTGAGCACGTCTACGGGATAATTCGAGATTGTGCTCATCACCACCGGTGGCGTCGGTATGCCCTGCCAGAAGGATATTGGTATCGGCGTACTTATTTAGAATGGTGGACAGCTCCGCCAATTCGGCTTTGGGGTTATCTTTGAGGTTCGCTTTATCGACGTCAAACAGTATCCCTGAGCTGAAGGTGATTTTAATGCCTTCGCCGACACGCTCAACCTTGGCCCCCTGGATGTCCCGTTCGATCTCAGCCGCCTGTTTGTCCATATAATTCCCGATGAAACCTCCGGCAAGGCCGCCCACTGCCGCCCCAATCAGAAGTCCGGCCACAGTGCTGCCGGACGCATAACCGATGAGGGCTCCGGCGGCGCCGCCTGCACCGGCACCGATAGCTGCGCCTTTTGTGGTGCGGTTCCATTCAGCACAACCCATGGTAATCATTAAAAATGAAAGGATCACGAAACCAGTAAAAATTTTTTTTACCATAATTTTTCCTCCCTTTGGCAAACCGTTTTGTTTATAGGATCAGCAGGATATCCCGCTTGACCGGCCTTACACTCCAAACCAAAATTTGCTGGAATCTTGCAAAATATGCGCTGAGTATCACATATTTTCGGATCTTTCAAGATTGTAACATCTCAATATATTGGCCGGATTTGACTAAGCTACGAAATGTAAAATTGATCCTATATGTGGTTTGACCAGGGGAAACCTACAATGGCTGGGCGTTTTAGATTTGTCCAACAAATCTTAAAATTTTGGCTCTATTGCCATTGTGGATTTTTTCGTCTAATACACAACATCTCGGAATTTTTCCAAAGTTTGATTCAGGCATGTTTCCCAATTTTTCCAAGGCTGAAATTTTATTTATTTCCAATCCACAATTCAGTCCCAAAATGACCGGACACTACACATATTGCCGGGGGCTCTTTTTTTAATTTCTTAAATTATTGATTAATTTATTACCAACTGGTGAAATCTCATTTTGATTGACTAAATCCTATCGATTTGGGTATAAATACGCATAAACTATTTCTGATTCTCCTATTCCACCTGACCTGAAACGGTGCTCCATTTCCAGAATCGAATTCGATTTCTCATCTGATTTTGTCTTGATTAGATTTCCTGTTGTCCCAAGATTTACGGATTTAAACCTTGAAAAGGAAGTTAAGCGTAACCTTGCAGCCATATTAAGTGCAGATGTTGATAGGTGCAGCCGCCTTATGGGTGAGGATGAGGAGTCAACTGTACGGACCTTAACCGCATACCGAGAGATAATGTCGAGCCTTATCCAGCAATACAGGGGCCGTGTAGTGGATTGTCCTGGAGACAACATTTTGGCTTAGTTTACCAGTGTGGCATAGAGATCCAGCAAGTACTCAAGGCCAAAAATGCGGCTTTACCTGAAAGCAGACGTATGGAGTTTAGAATCGGCGTCAACCTTGGGGACGTAATTGAAGAGGGAGAGCGAATTTATGGGGATGGAGTAAATATCCCTGCTCGATTAGAAGGTATGGCGGAGGGAGGAGGCATCTGTATCTCTGGAAGTGCCTATGATCAGATCAAAAACAAAAGGAGAGGAAATATGGAATTTTTATCTGACAAACTGGTTAAACTCATTGAACGCGATGCTGACCAATTGACAAAAAAATGGTTGAGTAATGTACAGAGCCATCCCACAACGCCGACTTATCATGCCTTTGATAAAAAAACGCTCTATAATCGAGCGTTCCGAGTTTACAGCCAACTTGGCAAATGGATATCAAGGGAAACATCCAAAGAAGATATTGCGGAGTACTACACAGCCTTAGGAAAGCAACGATGCAAAGAAG
>CALZJV010000050.1 GCA_945787595.1 uncultured Desulfobacterales bacterium
TCAACTTTACGATGCGATGCACCGGGGACAATCACTGGCCACCGATCTTGCGGTTCTAGACGAAGCCCATTTTCTTGGCGATGAAGATCGCGGTGTTGTTTGGGAGGAGATCATGATCTATCTTCCGGCCCGAATCCCGCTGTTGATGTTATCCGCCACCATAGGGAATGCCGGTCAAATTGCCGCATGGCTATCATCGATTCGCGCCAAGCGTTGCACGGTGATCGCAGAAACCACGCGTCCCGTCCCTTTATTTCCCCTTTTCTTTCATCCTGGCGGTACACTGCTGCCGTTGATCCCTCCAGTCAAAGCGGGTATACGGCCACAACTATACAAAAAAGTCAACCAATTCATCAAAACCAGGAGCCGGCGGCGTTTCGGGCACTATCGCAACTTACCGCCATTTGGCGATATTTTGCGGGTCTTAAAACAATTTGATCTTTTACCGGCGATCTTCTTTCTAAAATCCCGGGCCGACTGCGATGGGGCGCTGGATTCGTGCCGGGGAAACCGGCTACTCACTCTCAGGCGCCAACAGGGACTTAACCGCAAAGTGGAAGCGTATATTCAGGACACGCCTCATATCGCCACCCATCGTCAGCGGTGGCATCTGGAAAATCTGGCTGTCGGCGCCCACCACAGCGGACAGCTGCCTTCCTGGAAGCTGGTTTTGGAAAAACTAATGACCGACGGTCTTCTTGATGCCGTTTTTGCAACCTCCACGGTAGCCGCCGGAGTGAATTTTCCTGCCAGAACGGTTGTATTTTTTAATTCAGATCGATTTAACGGCCAGCATTTTCTGCCCCTGACGCCCACAGAGTTTCATCAGATGACCGGCAGAGCCGGGCGAAGAGGTATGGATAAGATCGGATTCGCTCTGGTGGTGCCCGGCAAGTTCATGGACGTGCGCTTGATGGCGAAACTGATCTCACTGCCGCCGTCTGAAGTGGTCAGCCAGATCCGGATCAATTTTTCAATGGTGCTGAATTTGCTGCTTTCCCACACCCCCGATCAAATTGAAGAACTTTTGAGAAGATCATTTGCAAACTATTTGATCACCCGATCGAAACAAAAAAAAGGAATTTCAGATGCTCACAAACATCTCTGGCAGAATTTTTTACGCCATCTTAAGTTTTTAAAAAACACCGGTTTTGTGGCCGCCGCCAATGAATTAACCATAGATGGGCAATGGGCCAGTCAACTGAGAGTGGATCAGCCACTTTTAATCGCCGAAGGGCTTCGACGCGGGGTTTTCCCGCAATCAGATTCCGCGATGCTTGCGGCCGTGATTGCTTCTTTTGTCAATGAGCGCGAAGTCGATGAGAAAATCAGCAAAAAATTCGTGCCGGATTCGCTTTCAGAAGCCTTCTCAAAGGTGACCGCAGCTTTAAAACCATTTGTCGCCCGGATGGCCCAAAGTAAGTTCGACGTTCGTCGCTTGCAGTTGCGGCCGGCGGCCTCAGTTTACGCCTGGGCCCGTGGAGAATCCTGGGAGAGTGCTCTTAGAATCGCAGAAATGGAAGAGGGGGATATGGCCATGCTGATCGTCAGAACCGCCGATAACCTGCGGCACATCCGAGGTCTGAAGGATGTTTTTCCTGAAGCGGCTCAAACAGCGTCTATATCCATCGAGAAGATCATGAGGGAACCGGTGGTAAATGAATATTGAAGAATGACTATTGAAAAATGTAATAGAGATGAAATCGATTGGTATCCTTGACTATAATTGACTACGGTCGATCCGCCGCCAACTATGATGGGGAATGCTATCATCTGTTTCGGGATTTTTAACTCAGGGGACCTTTAAAAATATAAAGGGCAGAATTCAATAATTCTTCAATCTTCATTCTTCAATCTTCATTCCTTACTCCTTTCCCATAATGTTCCCGATTTTTTCAGCCAGTTGATTCAGGTTGAACGGCTTTTGAATGAAACCGTCGCATCCCCGGCGTAGAATTTTGGTGGCCTGACCGTCTACGCTGTATCCGCTCGAAAGCAGAACTTTGACGTTTGGATTGATGTTTCTGAGACGATCAAAGGTTTCGCCGCCGCCCATACCGGGCATTATCATGTCCATAATGACCAGATCTATTTTATTCGAGTTTCTCTGAAATAAATCAAGCGCCTCCCGGCCGCTCAAAGCGGAAAGGACCGTATATCCTAATTCTTCCAGCAATTCACAACCGACATCAAGGATCATTTTTTCGTCATCAATAAAAAGAATGGTTCCGGTACCTTTGAGCATCTCGTCAGGCACCGCTTTTTCCCGGACAGCTTCCTTCTCCGATGCCGGCAGATAAATCGTAAATGTCGTTCCCTTTTCTTTTTCGCTGGAGACATCGATGTAGCCGCAGTGGCTTTTTATGATGCCGTAAACGGATGCCAGCCCCAGGCCGGTTCCCCTGCCCATTTCTTTGGTAGTGAAAAACGGCTCAAATATCCTTTCCCGGGTTTCCCTGTCGATGCCCACGCCGGTATCGGAAATCGAAATCTCAACGTATTTTCCGGGCTCAACCTTAAACGGTTTGACATCGCTACTATCCAGCATAACGTTCTGAGTCTTAAGATAGAGATCACCGCCTTCGGGCATGGCCTGCCAGGCGTTGACATAAAGATTTAGCAGGGCTTGCTCAATCTGTCCGCTATCTACTTCCACAGCCCAGATTTCGTCATTAAAGTTGTTGTGGAGCTGAATCTCCTTTTTTGTCCGGGCGAACATGAAGGAAGATTTTTTTATGACTTCATTGAGATCGGTAGTTTTAACAAGGTATTTTCCTCTGCGGGCAAAACCGAGCAGTTGTCTGGTCAGTTCGGTACCATTCTGAACAAATTTTTCTATGTTTTTGATTTTGTCATGGTTCGGATGTTTGGATTCGATTTTGAGCAGCATCAAGGTTGCATTTCCCTGAATTCCCATAAGAATGTTATTGAAATCATGGGCGATTCCACCGGCCAGCGTTCCAATGGATTCCATCTTTTGGGCCTGCTGGACCTGAGTTTCCAGTAGGCGTTTTTCCTCTTCCGTCTCTTTTTTCTTGGTGACATCACGCAGCAGCCCCCTGAATCCTGCCGGGTTTCCGTCAGTATCCGTTAGCAATGAAACCGACAGCTCAAGTACCGCCTTGGTGCCGTTTTGACGGATCACATCACAATCGGTTGCAACTTGAGGCCTTCCGGTCTGTTTGACCTGCTCCGTTATGCGGGAGATTTTCTCTGCGGTATCAGGGGTGGTGTACTCACGGGTATTCATGCCCAATAATTGGTTGCAGGGATATTCCAGAATTTTGCAGAACGGATCATTGGCAAATGTTAGATTTCCTTTCAGATCGATTTCGAAATAGCCTTCTTCAATACTTTCCAGAATGGTCCGGTATTTCTCCGAGCTCTCCCGTAGCGCCTTATCTGCTTCGCGGCGTTTATTGTAGGTGTATTGGACATGGGAACCAAAAATGGCAAATATGCACAATACCAAAATCCGCGTCCATACCTGGAAAAGATCCGGTCCCAGGAGAATTTGAAAAATATTGGCCTCCGGTTTCAAAAAGAAATACATAAAGGATTCACAAACCCAGTAGAAGGCAGCCAGACCAATTCCGGTTAAGACCATCGATTCTGTGATGGTATCTTTCAATTTGTTTATCATCGTGTTTTCCCTCATGTAACTATAAAATAATATTAAAAAATAAATTGGGTGTCAAATTAAAAAGGGCAGCAGTCTCAAGGTTTCTGAGTGCAGCTCGGTAGCGTTGCTTTATACTCAAATTTCCGGTATCAATAAACAAGATTGCAACCAGAATAATTAGTTCTATTTCATCGGTGGGACGCTGAACCTGTGAATACTTACAAAAAGCTGGAATCTCCGGTCAATTCCAGTTCGAAATACGAATTTCTGCTGTTATCTCTGCTGGCTATCGTTATTATCCTGATTTATGCCGATACCTTGACCACACCTTTTATTTTGGATGACATTCGCAATATCCGGGACAACTCCCATATCCGGGTGCCGACTCTCAGTCTGAAAAACCTCACCCGGGTCGCTTTCCAAAGTCCGGAGTCCAGCCGCCCGGTGGCAAATATCAGCTTTGCGCTCAACTATTATTTCAACGGTTTAAATCTCGTCGGGTTACACCTAACCAACATCCTGATCCACCTTGCCGGCGGGATTTTTTTGTATTTTTTTGTTAAAGCAACCTTAAAGACGCCTGTGCTGCGAGTTCAATTTGAAAAATGCGGCTGGGTTCCCTTTTTTACGGCCTTTATCTGGCTGGTCCATCCCCTTCAGACGCAGTCGGTTGCTTACCTCGTGCAGCGCATGAACAGTTTGGCGGCCATGTTTTACATATTGTCGATGCTGTTCTATGTGAAGTTTCGTCTGAATGAGGGCAACCGCGGGAAATGGCCGCTGCTTGCCGGCTGCGCCCTTGCCGGTCTGCTGGCAGTCGGCACCAAACAGATTGCGGCCACATTGCCGGTATTTATCATTCTATATGAATGGTATTTTTTTCAAGGTTTGAGCTTAAATTGGGCCAGACGGCATTTCCTGGTTCTGGGCGGCATTTTATTATTTTTAATCATCATTTCGCTGATATATTTGGATTATGATCCGATTGTCGGAATACTCTCCGCGTACAAGCACAGGGACTTTACCTTAGTCCAGCGCGTATTGACCCAGTCTCGGGTCGTCATCTTTTACCTCGGCCTGCTGCTGTGGCCCCAGCCGTCAAGGTTGAATCTGGATCACGATTTCGCGCTGTCCTACTCCTTAACGGATCCGGTGACAACCTTGATTTCAATGGCGGTCATCACATCCTTGATCGCGCTGGCGATTTTGACGGCTAAACGGCAACCAATTCTTTCCTATGGTATCCTCTGGTTTTTCGGCAACCTGGTCATCGAATCCTCGGTTATCGGTCTGGAACTCGTTTTCGAACATCGCAACTATTTACCGTCCATGTTTATAATTCTGGCAATGGTTGCACTGGTTTTTCGATATGTGAAACCAACCTGGGCGGGAGTCGTCTTCCTGTGTATGGTGGGAACACTGTTTACGGTGTGGACATTTGAGAGAAACAGGGTCTGGAGTGATGAATTGTCCCTGTATCGGGACTGCGTTGAGAAATCTCCTGCAAAGGCGCGGCCTCACAATAATTTCGGTGCCATCCTACTGCAGCGGGATCGTCTACCGGAGGCCATCGATGAATTACAGACGGCCTTGAGGATAAAGCCCGACTACTCGGATGCTCACTACAATCTGGCCAATGCGCTGGTCAAGCAGGGCAATTTAACGGAGGGGATTTACCATTTTTCGGAAACGCTACGCCTCCAGCCCCGCAATGTAAAAGCCCTCAACAACATGGCAGCGACGCTGGTGCTGATGGAGCGGTACCCGGAAGCGATCGACTATCTCAAAAAAGCACTCACCATAAATCCAGCAGACACCGCCCTGCACACAAATCTCGGTATTATATTGAAACGACAAGGCGATCTGGTTGATGCCAGGCATCACCTATTAAGGGCGCTGGAAATCAACCCAGCAAATGCGTCGGCGCGCCGTCATCTGGAGGAGATCGATCGCCGGATGCGGGAAGAGGGTGGCATCCGCAAAGACTAGCGGATATCCACAGACCCGATTGGGTTGGGAGTGAGCACATCTTCCGCCAAACGGGAGAATTCAGATAGTCCCTTGGAATGGAGCGCAGACCATCTAAGCCATTATTGCCAATAAATTTTTTCAGTGGTAATTTTAGGTCTTTGAATAATGGTAAAAACAGCAATAAAAAAGGGTTTACGTCGATTCCCGTAAACCCTTTATTTTATTGGTGCCGGAGGCGAGAATCGAACTCGCACGGACGCAAGGTCCGGAGGATTTTGAGTCCTCTGCGTCTACCTATTTCACCACTCCGGCTTATAATCGCCTATATAGGCAAAATTTAAAATGCTGTCAATAAGATTGCTTTACTTTCTTTGATGGATTCGTAAAAAGGCGGAATTTAGATTTTGTTCATTGTAACAAATTGAATTTACAAGCTCTGAAATTTAGTTTTTGTGCTTTTTGCGCCTTTTTGCGGCCATATCATCTTCAGATAAGGGTCAAAATTTCTTTTTCGGAAATATCGCCTTCCCTTAAAATCCTGGGTATATCTTGGGTCACATCCACCACCGTCGAGCCGTTGCCGCCTTTTAACGGCCCGGCATCCAGGACGGCATCCAGTTGCTGGACCAGTTGCGGGTCCAACTCATCAATGTGACAGCAGCCGGGTTTGCTCGATAAGTTGGCGCTGGTGCCGGTAAGTGGTGTCCCGAGTGAATCGACCAGGGCCGCAGCCACCGGATGGCCGGGCAGCCGGATGCCGATTTTACCGGACCCGGCCGTAAGATAATGCGGTACGGTGTCAGTGGCTTTAAAAACAAGCGTCACCCGGCCCGGCCAGAATTGGTCCATGATGCGAGACGCCGCTTTTGATACGTGTGAAACCAGTCGATCCAACTGTACGCGCCGGTCTATCAATATCAATATCGGTTTTTGAGGAGGTCGTTGTTTTAATTGAAACACCCGATCAACCGCTGCAGCATTGAAGGCATCGGCACCCAGCCCATAGAGGCAGCGGGTGGGGAAAGCGATAATCCCGCCCTGTTTGATGAGGATGGCGGCACGCTGAATTATTTCGGGCTCAGGATGTTCATGATTAATTTTATAAACTTTCAATTTTTTTTGCTTTTTTCTCAACTTGACGGGCCATCTCCTGTTTGAACTTTTCGAGCTTATCGGCAAGCGCCGAATCAGCGGTTGCTATAATTTGGGTCGCCAATATGCCGGCATTACGTGCACCGGGTTTGCCGATAGCCATGGTGGCTACCGGAATGCCGGGCGGCATCTGGACCGTTGCCAGCAGGGCATCCAAACCCTGAAGACATGAGGAGTCTATGGGAACGCCGATCACCGGCAGCGTCGTGTGTGCGGCCAATACACCGGCAAGGTGAGCAGCATGGCCCGCTCCGGCGATAATCACTTTCATTCCTCTGCTCGAGGCAGCGGCGGCAAAATCCCCCGCCCGTTGCGGGCTTCTATGCGCCGATGCAACCGTCATTTCATAGGGTATTTGAAATTTTTTCAGAATCGCCGCGGCCTCCTGCATAATATCGAGGTCGGAGTCACTGCCCATGATAATACCGACCTTTGTGGCTTGCTTTTGTCCTTTCAAAACTTTTTTAACTGTCTCCAATGCGGCCTCCTATAAATTTTGAATTTTGGATTTTAGAATTTGGATTTAAGGTCCGCCTCTCTCCGAGCTGTAGACTCTACCCTCCGGCCTGTAAGCGGAGCCGGAAGTCGGCGGATCAATTATACGGTAATGGCGCGGGTGGATAGTTTTCAATAACTGTCTTCGCCCCCTTCCAGGGGGCTTCCTGAGGCCACCCGCTCCGCGGGTGGAGCACTCACCCACGGGCAGAGCCTACATGAACCCTGAACATTGAACCCCTGAACGGTTACAACCCGGGCAAAATTTCAGGCGGCAGTCGGATGGATAGACGCCTGATGCTGCTCCAGGCTGAGTTCGATAAGTTTATCTATCAGCTGGCTGAAGCTTATGCCGGCCACCTGGGCGGCCTGAGGCAACAAACTTGTGGCAGTCATTCCGGGAATCGTGTTGGTTTCCAGCACATAGATCTCTTTGTCTTTGAGGATCATGTCGGTTCGGCTGTAGCCTCGGCAATAGAGTGTCTGGTGGGCAATTTTCGCATAGGATTGAGCCTGCAGAGTCAACTCTTCATCGATGCGGGCCGGACATATTTCCTGGGTAACGCCGGGGGTATATTTGGCTTCATAGTCGAAAAATTCCCGGGTTTGGTCAGGTACGATTTCGATAATCGGCAGCGCTTGCAATCCCTTGTTTCCGAGGACGCCACCGGTGAGCTCGATACCGGCGATATAGGATTCGGCCATCACAGCGCTATCGTAGACGATGGCTTTATCCAGGGCGCCTTGCAGATCAGCTTTAGATCTCACGATGGACATTCCCACGCTGGATCCGCCTGCAACCGGTTTGACCACCAGGGGCAGGCCAAGTTGCTTGATACAGGCGTCTACATCCACATTGTCGTCACGGTCGTAAATGATATAGGGTGGCACGAGAAGACCGGACTTTTCGTAAAGCTTTTTGGTGACCGCTTTGTTCATGGCAAGCGCACTTCCAAGTACACCAGAACCCTGATACGGAACATGGAGCAAATCGAGCAGACCCTGAACCGTACCGTCCTCACCATACGGTCCGTGTAGGATAATCAGTGCAACATCGATCCCTGAGGCATCGTTGACAAGTTGGCCCAAATCGGTTTTAGGGTCATACCGCAGGATATGGTACTTATCTTTATCCAGGGCCTCATAAACTTGATCGCCGCTTTGCAGTGAAACTTCACGTTCGGAAGAGATGCCGCCTGAAAGAAGCGCCACAGTAAGTTTTTTCATGGATATTGATCCTTTATTTTATTTTTTTAGAGGTTTCCAGCTGTTCTACCAGTTTACCAGAATATTGTTGGGGCACTTCAAATTCGATGGGCATACTTGCTATAGAGTTCAACTTCATAATGAGGAAGTTCAATTTTTTTAAGGCATGATACTTTTCAGCCGTATCTTCCATACCGTTCAAAAGATCTTCAGTGCGCGCAATTTCTTTTTTTAATTCAATTTCGGGGGGCAGGCAATCTGCATTTTTTAAAATCTTGTAGGCCAGCCGCAACTCATCAGCGACATGATCGTCCTTTTCAAATATCAGGGGTTTACCGGCTCCCGCTAAATTTTTGAATTCACCCTTTTGTTGGGCGCGGCGAATGCGTTCTTCTATTATTTTGTCAAATCCTGGAAACATTTTTCCTTTTTCACGGAATGCGGGTTGGATAAAATTCGGTCTTAATTCCTGACTCTATTACTACCAAATATACCATACTTACTGACGTTTTTAAAATATAAAAATTGAAGGGATGGGACCCTATTTAAGATAGTAGACATCATTGCGTCCATAGGTGAGAAGTTATGATGACACTGTTGCGAATCCCAAAAGTAATAATTGACCCGGACTGTAACAATTTGGTAAGAAAATGGACCAATTCCCATGGCAGATTGAATTTTGATAATGACGTATGATCTGATTTGACCAAACACTTGAAAAAGGAAACACTGCATGAAAAAAATCGCCTTTGCCGGAACCGACGGCAGGACATTGTTGAGTGCCTTGGTGACAGGTACTGCGACCAGTGACATTTATAATGAAGCGTATAAAGGGATCGTCATTCGGGGAACGCCCGCGATGCCGAAATTTTCTGAAATCATGAATTGGCCGGTGGAGTTTATCCCAACAAACAGCAATTCCGTGGAGGATTATACAACCGCAATTATTACGGCATTGACGGAAAAGAAAATAGACTATGTGATCCCTATGCCGGAAGCACTATTATTTGAGGGTTTGGTGGATGCCTTAGAACACGCAGGTTTTGGAGATCACGTTATCGGTTTAAGAAAATCCGGCGCGTTTATTGAAGGTGATAAAATTGGGTGCAAGAAATTTTGTCGTGAGGCAGGTATTCCAGTGGCAACTTCCTGGAACGAGGTGGACGCCAAAGATTATCAGGACCTATTGCGGACCTGTTTGAAATATATCCATTCTTATGGGGGGGCCGTATTGAAATATCCATACAGCGCCGGCGGAAAAGGTGCGCGCATCATATTGAACTCTTGGGAAATCAGAGAAGTATACGATGGATTGATCAAAGATTACAAAGCCAGCTATAGAAAGATGTTCGGAGGCCAAGAAAAATGGCCGCTATTAATTGAATCCCTGATGTCAGGGGTGGAAATAAGCTTTACTATTTTGGTGGATAAAAATGGGAATTTTCAAATTTTACCGACCGCTATGGACTATCCGGAACGATTTGAAGGTTTCGCCGGCAAAAAAAATCCAATTACCGGCGGCATGGGAGCTGTTTCACCCCATCCGCTGGAAACTTCGGAATTAATCAAAATGGCAGGTGATGTCATTGCCGAACCACTAATCAAAGTGATGAGAAAGAAGGAAATTTTGCGACCCTGCATACTTTATCCCGGCTGTTTTGTCTCACTGGATGACACCGGACTCCCGACGGCAATACGAGTGTCTGAAATTAACATTCGTCCAGGAGAACCTGAGGCCCAACCGGTCGTACGTCGTCTGAGAAATCTGGGACCTCTCATCAGAGCGACCCTGGAAGGAAACCTAAATGAAGTCGAACCGGAAGTAAGAACTGATCAGCTGGCCATGTGCTCAGCGCTGGTGACGGGCAGGGGAGGGCCGGACGGACAGAAAGGATACCCGTGGTCGTGCACCCGGGGAGAACCCCTTGAAATTGATTTTAAATACATGAAACGCAAAGGCATTCAAGTGATCCCTTCAGCCATGATGGGTTCGCCACAGGACGATGGCTTTAGATCCGACGGAACCCGCGTGGCTTTTTTAAACGCAAATTTGACGCTCAAATCCGATGAAAGCCGGGGCAACGCCGCCGAACGCTTCAGGAAAAAACTGCTGACGGCTTTTGACAACGGAAAGATCAGGGTAATTCCGCGGGAAGATCCCATCGGTAATCGGCTGGATTTAAGGCGTGATATCGGTTTTCATTACCTGGAAGCGGAAAAAATATTCCCGGATTAAATCAAAAAGCCCCTTAAGATGGGCTCATAAAAAACCCGGAGTCCGATCAGAGATATTTTTTTGGTGGCGATGCAGGGAGTTGAACCCCGGACACTACGGATATGAGCCGTATGCTCTAACCAACTGAGCTACATCGCCATACACTTTACCGGTTGCGTTTTTGTTGGTAAAGGCGTTTATTACCAATTCAGCAGCATTTAGTCAAGTTGAAAAACGGGTTTTGTATGCGTTTGAGCCCCATTTCAGAAAAAAGCCCCGCTGAAATATGATATCATTTCAGTGGGGCAATTCAATTGGCAGTTTTTTAATACTTCAGTCCGGTCCCTGCGAGTCAGGCATTTTTTTTGCCTTTATTAGAGAGCCCTCATATTGAGGATCCATCCACCTCTACGGTGTATTCATCGAGGTTCTGCGGTAATTTATCAAACACAATCATAAACGGGATTGATTTTCCAGTCTTAACCTTTAAATTGGATTTCTTATCACCAAACCTGTTGTGCAATCGTTTATTGATGGCTAGAATGTTCATGCCCGTGAGTTCTGAATCAGAAAGCACATTGCCACAATAAACGGTTTCGGTTTTTGCGAGTTTCCCCCCCCTTTGGTAAATCTTTCCCGTTATTTTTATAAAACTGCGTGGATGATCATAACCATTTTTTATCTTACCATGGATGACAAAGCGCTGGTTGCCCTGTGTATCACTAACAAACCTGGCGTTAATGGTCCCCCCCAGCGGAATTATCTTAAGGTTTCCAGCCACATCCTTCTCTTTTGGATTCAGCTTATCACTCAGGTAGGGGATTCTAATGTCGAGGTCACTAAGATAAGGAATTTTAATATCACTGATATAGGGAATCTTTATGCCCAGCATGTTGGGAACAATCAAAATGCCGCCTGCCAGAAATAAAAGCAGCAAGACAACAAGTACAGGCTTTTTCGACCGTGACTTCGGCATCATCGCTGCCGGTGCCGATGGTGTGTCGTCTGTTACGTGTGGGGCATCACTTTTTTCCAATAGTTCATCTGTGGCGAATTCATCTGTTGTCACAGGTCCCCCTTTGAATTCTTCCGCATCAAAATCAACTCCCTCAAGGTCGGCTTCATCAGAAGTATCCGTATCATCGGAAGTCAGCAGATTTGATTCCAGCTGTTCATCAGCTGTTGCACTGCCGTTTAAAAGATCTTCCTTTTCTTGGAGCTCACTCTCCAAATCAAAATCAAGCTCTAGCTCATCTTCTTCCTCAGAAACATCCTCAAGGGCTGTGTCCATTTCCAAGGGCGCATCCAAATCTTCGTCTGCAGTATCTTCGTTTTTTTCCAACATTTTTTCTATATCTAAAAGACTGTCTACCTGAGCCGCATCACCTTCATCACCGGAAGCCGGGGTATCGACTACGTCGGCAACTGGTTCATCGATATCGAACTGCAGATCAGGTTCGTCGGCATCATCGACCTTGGCTATAGGCCCCGTCGGTTCACCTGATTGGAGCATTGATTCCAGATCAGAAAAATCCAGCTGATCGTCATCTTCGGCAGCAGCAGTGGTATCGGCTGCCTGAGTTTTTTGATCATCATTATTTTCAAGATCCAACTCAAGCGCTTCGGGTGCAGTGTCAGCAGGTTCTCCGGGATCGGAATCTATTATTTCCTCCAGATCGGATAAATCGAGCTCGTCTGAGGTGCTTTCAGCATTGCCAGCGATGGTTTCGGACTCTAAATCTAGCGCGAGGTCAAAATCTTCAGAATCATCTCCGGATGCGGTTTCTGCTGCCGGTGCATTGTCGCTTTCAAGATCCAAATCCGACAAATCCAGTGTGGCGGTCTCCTCGACTTCTATATCGGCGGCGCTAATTTCATCGTCTTCCGCGTTTTCAGCGTCCATATCGAACTGTAAATCGAGATCCAGATCTTCAGGATCATCTCCGGTTGCGGTTTTTGCTGCCGGTGCATTGTCGCTTTCAAGATCCAAATCCGACAAATCCAGTGTAGCGGTCTCCTCGACCGTTATATCGGCGGCGCTAATTTCATCGTCTTCGGTGTTTTCAGTGTCAGGATCCAGCTGCAAATCGAGATCAAGATCTTCAGAATCATCGCCGGATGCGGTTTCTGCTGCCGGCGTATCGTCGCTTTCAAGATCCAAATCCGACAAATCCAGTTCATCGGTCTCCTCGACCGCTATATCGGCGGCGCTAATTTCATCGTCTTGCGCGGTTTCAGCGTCAGAATCCAGCTGCAAATCAAGGTTCAGGTCCTCGGAATCAACAGACAAAGATTCTTCATCAAAAGCGGATAAATCCTCCAGATCCGGCAGTTCATCGCCGATCATCGGCGCCTCTGCCTTGTCCGGACCGGCACTATCATCTGGACCTAAATCCAGGTTCAACCCACCGATGGTGTCCTCCAGCATATCTTCTATTTCCGGTTCTAGTTCCATATCCAATTTGTTTTCGAGATTGTCCAAACCCACTCCGGCTTCTAGTTCATCGTCCGTTTTCTTTTGCGCAGTCTCTGGTTGGAATAATTCGTCCGCACTAAAAAAACCATCTAGCGTGGCATCGATGTCATCCATTTGTGGGCTTTCATCTGAACTCGGCAATTGCTCATCAGGGTCCAATAGTAAATCATCTTCAGGCGAGTGTGGATATGCTACAAATATATTCTCGCATTTTGAGCACCTGACCTTGGTACCCGTCTCTTTTATTAAACCGTCGTCGACATTGAAGCTTGAGTTGCATTCTTGGCAGGTAATAATCATTGGTGACTCCACTACTTATAAATTTTTGTATCGTTTGCCGAATAAATATTTTCAATACATTATCGGCCACTGCCTCGGAAAACTTAATAACGGATAAGCCCCGATATGATTTTTCCGTTAGCCCCGCAACGGGCGAGGTTTAGTTAAATAATAATATATAGAATTTTGATTCTTTGGATTGTCAGAATCCTTTTTTGCAATGCGGCCGCAAATTTCGCAATTATATCCTTTTTTAATAATATAAAAATAAAACGTGATCAGGAATTATCTTCCTTGAAAACGACTACGATAGCGACTCGGAATTTGTAGCGTCATTTTAGATACGGAGTTTCTGGAGCGCTTCCGAATTATCCCAAGGATGGAATAATGGAATAGTGGTCTCCGGCTCGGAGAGAACGATGGAAAATTGGTTTTTTTTATAAGGATGTTGTCCAATTCAAAAATTTAACGTAAAGATTAATTTTGCTGTTAACCAAGTCATACCTAAACTTAAAACCCATTATCCCGACATGCCAGCAGGTGCGAACTTCTAAAAGCCCAAAATAATTTGACGAGCTTTGTGACCTAGATTATCGCGAAATAGCGATCTTGTCAATTTTTTTAAGTCTTTACAAACCGACAGCCGCCAATTTGTCTATTATTTTCTTTTGTTCTTCGTTGAGATCCTGCGGGATTTTGATCTGTACGCGGACATAAAGATCGCCCTTCTTATTGTCCTTCATGTCTGCCAGACCGTGGCCCGACAACCGCAACTTGGTGCCGGGCTTAGTGCCGGGTGGAATTTTCAGGCTCAATTGCTTGTCGTCAATGGTCGGGACAGAGACAGTTGTTCCCAAAATTGCTTCACTTAGCTTCAGCTCCCGATTTAAAAAAAGATCATATTCCTCCGAGCTGAATACCGGGTCATTGAGCACCTTGGATTTTATATAAAGATTACCGGCAGGACCGCCATAGGGACTTGGGTTTCCCTTGCCGGCCAAACGCAGTTTTTTGCCCGCTATCAGTCCTTTGGGGATTTTCACCGTCAAATTTTCAGATCTCCCTTGATGCTGAAAGGTTATAATTTTGCTAGTTCCGGTGGCGACTTCGCGCAATGTCAGGGGAAGCTCGTAAACCAGGTCCGAACCTTTTGCCTGGCCGTGGTGGTGTGCACCGCTAGAATTGAAAGGTGATCCGGTTCCGAAAGAAAATCTTCTGCCACCGCCACCGAGATGTGAAAAATCACCGCCGCCAAATCCGAATTCCCTGAAAATATCCCCGAAGTCAAATCCTCGAAATATATCTTCCTGGGAAAAGCGTTGGCGAAAGCCTTCGGAGCCAAAAGTATCATATTCTTTGCGCTTTTCTTTATCACTCAGCACGGCATAGGCTTCGCTTATTTTCTTGAATTTTTCTTCAGCGCCCTTGTCCCCTTTGGTGTGATCGGGATGGTACTTCATCGCCAATTTGCGATAAGCCTTTTTAATCTCATCTTCACTGGCGCTTTTTTGGACGCCAAGAATTTTGTAATAGTCTTCGGACATACTGGAAGAACCCCTTCTTTACAATTTAGGTATAATATATATGTTATAGTAGCGGAACCCGATGATCATATATTGATTGCTCTGGTCGCCCCCATTGGCCCTGTCCAGCCATAAACTGAACTTTTAATTAACTGTTAAAAATTTAAATAAATAGCGGAATATCAGGCATTTGTTATCGCCATCTAAGATAAGGTTTAAGACATAACGTGTCAAGAATACAGGAATTCAATGTTCAGCTGCCTGCGACCTTTGGCCGGCTTTGAGTACCACCATTATTACTGATAGCGCTGCGGGCGTGATACCCTCGATGCGGGAAACCTGACCGAGAGACACAGGTTTTAATTTTGAAAGCTTTTCTTTTAATTCATTGGACAAACCGTTGATATTGAAGAAGTCGAAATTCTGCGGTAATTTTATTTTTTCCAAATTTTGAAAGCGTTGGATTTCCCGGAGCTGTTTTTGAATATAACCTTCGTATTTAATTTCTATCTCAACTTGACGGGCAACTGCATTATTGATGGTATCAGGACTTTTGGCAAGGTTTTCAACCATGCGGTAGTCCAATTCGGTTCTTTTCAGCAATTGACCGAGATGGACACCCTGGCATATCGGTTTTGTGTTTCGGCTCTGTAGATATTCGTTGACTTTTGCAGTCGGTTTCACAATGGTCTGTTTCACGCGTTGAATCTCTCTGTCAATCTGTTCTTTGCGAGCCCTCAAATCCTTCAATGTGGTGTCATCAATTAAACCGAGTTCATGACCGATGCCCATCAAGCGCAAATCAGCATTGTCTTCTCGCAACATAAGGCGATATTCCGCCCGACTTGTAAACATCCGATAGGGTTCTTTGGTACCCAGAGTAACCAGATCATCGATCATAACCCCCATATAACCCTGGGACCTGTCCAGAATAAACGCCGATCTTGCCTGTATTTTGCAGGCAGCATTAATACCGGCCCACATTCCCTGAGCGGCGGCTTCCTCATATCCCGAAGTGCCGTTAATTTGCCCTGCCAGAAAAAGTCCGCTCAAAAGTTTGGCTTCCAGGGTTGGCTTAAGCCCGATGGGATTGACGTAATCATATTCAATGGCATAGGCGGGTCGCATGATTTCAGCAGATTCCAGGCCTTCAATGGATCGCACAAGCTCGATCTGGACTTCCAGAGGTAGACTGTTGCCAAGGCCACTGGCATAAATTTCTTCGGTATCCACACCTTCGGGTTCCAAGATAATCTGGTGACGATCTCTATCGGGAAATTTAACAATCTTATCCTCAAAAGAAGGGCAATAGCGGGCTGAAGTTCCTTTTATGATTCCTCCATAGAGAGCCGAATGTTGGAGGTTTTTGCGCACAATTGCATGACTTCTCCGGCTGGTATGACCGATGTAGCTGGGCATTTGGGGCATCGTTATCTTTTCAGTAAAAAATGAGAATGGAGTCGGCTGGGAATCAGCATCATGAACGCTGAATTTGCTGAAATCAATACTTGATTTTTTTAGCCGAGGCGGTGTGCCGGTTTTGAGACGACCAAGACTGAAACCCAAATCCCTGAGGTTAGCGGCAAGACCGTAGGAAGCGAATTCACCGGCCCGGCCTGCTTTTATGGATTTAAATCCGATATGAATCAGGCCGCTTAAAAAGGTGCCGGTAGCCAAAATCACCATCAGGGCCTGGTATCCGAAGCCAGTCTGATCCCGAACCCCCACAATGCAATTGCCTTCCACAATCAGCTGTTCAACCATTGCCTGTTTAAGGTCGAGGTTCGGCTGAGCTTCGATAACCGCTTTCATGGCGATATGATAACGCATTTTGTCGTTTTGAGTACGCGATGAGTGAACCGCAGGGCCTTTTTTGGTGTTGAGGGTGCGGTACTGTATAGCAGTTTTATCAGTGGTTTTGGCCATTTCGCCACCCAAGGCGTCGATCTCTTTTACCAGTTGACCTTTGGCCATGCCGCCGATTGAAGGGCTGCAGGGCATGGCTGCCAACTTGTCGAGATCAATGGCCACCAACAGCACGCTACACCCCATACGGGCAGCTGCCAGTGCCGCTTCACACCCGGCGTGGCCGGCACCGATAACGATGATGTCGTATCTTTTAGAGTAAGAAGACATATGATTCTTCGGTGTTTCGTCTTTGTCGTATATTCTGAGGTCTCCCATCTGCAGGAGGAGGGCCGACTTGTCAGTTGTACCGTGCTATGCTAATGTCTACAAAAAAATTTGGCTGCGGATTGACACTCCAATTCAAATGAAATTCGAGGAGGTTTTGATGCCGCCTTTTAGTTCGGAAAGGAGCTTTTCAGCTTTTTCAACGAACGACAGATAACTAGTGCCCGTCCATAAATCGGTTATAATCAGTTTGGGCACTAAATAGTGTTTCCAAGCGTTTGTGCGGAGAGGTAGCTGGCTACGTCGCACAAACAAACGCGCCGATTGACGCCGAGATTGGGCAAAAAGACCATTTATGGATGGAAACTAACTAACAATGGACCTCATTGGATGTATCCATTATCAGGTTGATAACACGCTAACGACCACAGAGTCTTGCATTATACTTCCACCCAATGGTATGGTCAAGCTTTAGCGAGTTCCAATGCGCAAAAGGTATAATGACCTCAACACATACTTCCAATCCCTTTTTGGTTGCCGGGTTCATAAGATAAGCATTGATGCCGGGCTTAACTGCCCCAATCGGGATGGTACTATTTCCACCGGAGGATGTATTTACTGCAACGCCCGTGGTTCCGGTACCGGTGCCTTCGGTAGAGGGATGTCGTTAACCGACCAGCTGTTGCAGGGCAAAGCTTTCCTTTCCCGACGGTATAAAGCAAAAAAATTCATTGCCTATTTTCAATCTTTTTCCAACACCTATGCTCCGCCGGAAATACTCCAACGACGTTATGACGAAGCTCTGGCCGTGGAAGACATCGTGGGCCTCGCCATCGGCACACGCCCGGATTGTGTCAATGACCCGGTATTGGATCTTCTTCAGGCCTATACCCCAGATTACCTGATCTGGATCGAATATGGATTGCAGTCTGCCAGTGATAAGACCCTTGAATTCATCAACCGGGGTCACGATCTTCAGTGCTTTAAAGATGCAATTAAGAAAACCTCAAACAGAGGGATCAAGATATGTGCCCACGTGATTTTAGGACTTCCCAATGAACGCAGAAGCGACATATTGCACACCGCCCAAACAATTGCGAACCTTGGAATCGATGGCATCAAGCTGCACCTGCTTTATGTCGTGAAAGGAACCCTGTTGGAAACACACTACCGATTAGGGAAGTATAAATGTCTGGAGCAGCAGGAATATGTCGATCTTGTCTGCGATTTTATCGAACGTATCCCATCCGACATGATCATTCAGCGGCTGACGGGCGATCCGCATCCACAAGAGCTCTTGGCCCCGCAATGGGCGCTTAAAAAAGCTGAAACTTTGTCGAAAATTAGAAATACCCTTGAAAAAAGAGATTCACAGCAGGGCATGAAAATTCCAAGCACCAAATACCAAATCTCAAACAAATCCCAATGACCAAATTCTAAATTCCAAACAAATTTGTTATGTTCACCGATACCATGCCCAATACAGAGGATTTTGATCTTTCTTTCAAAGTGTTCCACGAACTTATGGCAAAAAAGGTCACGGACATCCTCTTTTGACCTGCTGTCCATGATCCGGCGGGAAGAACCCGACCTACCGCTGCTCAACTTCAGTTCTGAAGAATCTAACCGGCAGTCGGCCGAAAATATCCC
>CALZJV010000051.1 GCA_945787595.1 uncultured Desulfobacterales bacterium
CTTAACATCTCTTTCGCCTTGGTGTGCGCCACGGTATTGAGTAACGTCAATTCCGGGGGAATATCCGCAGGGAGTTCCAGGACTTTTTCCAGGATTGAGATGAAAAGCTCCCTGTCAAAGGTTTTTTTAGCATAATGGTCGGCGTAATAGATCCGGGCCATTAAAAACCTTCCATCGCCCAGTTCAATCGCTTTTAAAAAATGATCTCGAGCCCGTTCTAAATCTCCTCCGGCAACCCTGGGCTTGGACGCATCCAACACGCCCATGAAAATATGGGCTCCTCCGTAATAGAAGGCTTCGTCCAGTTTCAAAACCGTTTTCATTAGCAATTCCACCCGGGGAAGTTCCGCCATGGCTTCCATGGAACCCTGGTTCAAGCTGATCCAGCTTCCCCAACAGGATGCCGCCCAGAAAATGAAAGGAACATCTTCTTTGGCGAGATCGTGCAGGCCGATCTCAAAATCATCAAAGGGCCTGGAGGCCGGATTTTTAAAACCGTTTTGATCCAGTGCGCTTAAGGCATAATCCCTGGCCCTGGCGTACAGAGCAGTGGCATAAACTTTGTCTTCGTCCTGGATAAAGGCCGACGCGTAAGACGCATAGAGCTGGGCGGCGCTGATGAGCAGACGTTTATTGTCGGGCAGGGCCTCGACCATACCGTCGATCAACATCAGGTAGGCGGGCATACCCCGGCGAATCAATAAAAGGTCGGACTGTTTGTAGGAAGCTTTTGCTACATCCTCAAGCAGCGATGCCGTGGCTGCCACCGTCATGGTTTTGCCGGTTGCACAGGCAGTTAGCAAAGCGATGAGCAAAAAAAGCAATAATATGCGTTTACAGAACTGCATACTAGTTCTAATTTGTTACATTATCAGAAAAAAAAATTATTTCATCGTTGAAAACCTGATCCTTTGGGCCGCCGGCTCGGAGAGCCAGGATTCTTTATTCAAATTTCAAAAGATTGCAATTTAAATTGAGAAAATGAGCTAAATCCAGATATCGTTGATTTGTTGATTAGTTGATTGGTTAAGTGGTTGTAAATATGGATTTATCCCATATTTGCAAAATAATTGGACACTTCATGCTTTAACAATCGTAACATTCTAAACAGTAAACTATTCAACGAGGTCTGAAATCTGCATTTATTCTGCAGCTTTATAGGGGTAAATCAGCGATATGTCAACTTCGGGCTTCGTTTTATCCGCAAAGTGCAAGGATTCAATGTTGTGTTTATTTGGAATGTAAGCTATTTATGAAATATAAAACCCTGAACCTGAAACCGCTCAGTTTAGGTTATAACTAGTGCCCGTCCATAAATCGGTTAAAATCAGTTGGGCACTTGATGGTGTTTCCAATCCAGAAATGCGGATTTTTGTCCAAGGTCAAGGAAATCAAGCATTTATGCGGAGGCGTAGCTGGCTACGTCGCACAAACAAACGCGCCGATTGACGCCGAGATTGGGCAAAAAGGCCATTTCTGGATGGAAACTAACTAACTTTTCCAAAGCTTGTACAGGTAACATTGCGCGCATTTAAAAAGGAGGTCCCATGTTAAAAAGAACAAAAAAAGATGAAAACAACACATCGTTTTCCGTCGGTGATACGGTTGAGGAAAAACCTGCCCCGTCTGCCCTACGTCCGACTGTCAGTCAAGAAAAATACAAAAGTGGAAAAAAGACCACCATCGGGGAGCGGATTACCATCGAAGGCAGCATTCGTGGCGAAGAAAATCTGGTTATCGAGGGCGCCATGAAGGGCAATATTGAGATGGGAAAGTATGATTTTTCGATAGGTCCCAATGGGCGGATCGATGGCGATATCAATGCCCAGAATGTGAGCATCAACGGCCAGTTTAAGGGAGCCATCAAAGCATTGGGAAAAGTAGCAGTTGCCAAAGAGGCGAATTTTAACGGCGAAATCAAAGCCAAGAGCTTCTCGGTTGAGGACGGCGCTTATTTTAAGGGTGTCGTTGAACTGGATCGGGAACCTCACCAAAAATCTGCTGCTGCAGAAACACCCAAGAGACCACCATCCTTCGAAAGCGCAAAGCCATCGGTTATACTTCCAGCCAACGCTAAAATGGAGAAGTAATCGTTGATTTCCTCGACCACGCGACAGGCTAACATTTTAGACGCCGAGTCCTTCCCCGTTGGCTACAACAGTACCATCCTCAAGGAATTCGTCGATACCCTTGAAGGTTTGAAGGATGCTCAAACGCTCGATCTGGGTCCTGTCTGCCAGGAAAATATATCGTTTTTCGCCCTACGGATGGGTAGGCACTATGTTTGCGATATGTTTTTAGGGCTAAAGCGGGAAAGTCGCAATGATCTTCACCCAAGTAACGGATGGAAACATCTCGATTACCCGGAGCGGAATTTCGATGGAATTCAGCTTTGGGATTTGTGTGACCGCCTGGAGGATGGTGATGTGATTCGGCTGGTGGAGCTGTGTTACACGATGCTCAGAACGAAAGGCTTGTTGATGTTGATCGCCTTTGAAAAGAAACCGGCATCATCGATAGTCAATACTTTTGTAATTGGTCAAGGTTACCGGTTGGACATTCGGCCCCAGCCGCACTTGGAGCTACCCTGGATATTCCGCCATAACCGGGCCCTGACATCCCTTCTGTCCAGTTTTACCATCGTAAGGTCGTTTCGCTACCATAGCGGCATCAGGGAATTTTTGTTTCAAAAACCAGGAGATTTTTAAGATTAGATATAGGGATTGCTGAATAGGTCGTTCACAGTTTGCTAGACGTGCCGTCGGTTTTGAGTTGCCTATTGTTCTTTTATCCAGGTTAGCGCATCATCCTCGTTCAGAAAGATTCGATAATTCAATATAACGGGGCGGATCAATTCCAGATTTAGCTTTAAGAAAGCTTCCAGTCTTTTATTGGGAGCCACAACTGCACAGTTACGCCCCTTTCCTTGTTGCGCAAACCCGTCAAAAACGCGTCGAATGGTTTCGATCTTATTTGTTGGTATTCCGACAATGCTTGTATTTTTCTCGACAATTATGATCGAGTTATTATTCGTATCAAAGTCAGGATCATTCATTACATTTTGAATATGATCAATCATAGAGACGCAGGTGGGAGTACCCGAGACTCTTGTAAATATTATTCCTAGTAATTTATCTATTTTATAACTGAACATGGCCTACTAATTGAATAATGAGATCTGCCTATCCATTTTTGTCTACTTTAATTTAGTTAGCGCATATATTTGGCTAGGTCAAGAAAAATATCTAATAAATTCAATTAGTTAATAAATTTCATTTACCCGCTGAGTTTGTCATGTTCGATAAAATTTTAAAACTAACTTATTTTGCTTCAGAAAAAAATTCTCGAGGATTCCAAATGGCTTAAACCTGGCTGGTGACACTACCGTTAACATGTCCTCCAAATTCTATCCCGTTTTTATTACCTTCTGTGAGTATATGGTTTTAGGTGTCAGAATTCAACTCCCTGGCGCCTTCGTCCGGCCACTTGAATCCTTGCAAAATCATGCGAAATGAGTTTATAAAGATAATTTTATGCGTTCACAGGTTCCAAGTTCACCGTTCAGGGTTGCTTTTCTTCTGATAACCTTCACAAACCCCGAACCTTTGAGCCTTGAACCACTGAACCTGTAAACGGTTACTATCTGTGATATCCGTTTTCAAAGGAACGGCAATGTCTTTTATGTCCAATGATGATCCAAAGCTTTTCGACCCCGCTGCCATTGATGCCGAGACGTCTGCTTTCAACCAAAAAATTGAAAAAGAAATTTCAACCATACGACCGCTTTACACCTATGAGCCTCAGGTTATCCGCGACGCCCGCGAGGCCGGGTCATCCATATTCGGACCTATTAAACACCTCACCGAAGTCGAAGATCGCGTGATTTCAGGGTCGGAGTCAGATGTTTGCCTTCGCGTCTACAAACCTGAAAATGTGACCGGAGTTTATCTATATATTCATGGCGGCGGCTTCGTGCTGAACCGTGCCGATTATTATGATGAGCTTTTGGTCAACACAGGTGCGGGGTGTAATGTCGCAGTAGTCAGTGTGGATTATCGAAAGGCTCCCGAAAACCCGTATCCCGCCGGCCCAAATGATTGCGAGGCGGCTGCGCTCTGGCTTGCGGAAAACTGCGGCTCGGAATTTGGCACCGAAAAACTGATTATTGGGGGCGAGTCTGCCGGGGCGAATCTTTCCGTGACAACACTGCTCAGGATGCACGACCGGCATGATTACAGCGGCTTTTGCGGGGCGGTTTTAACTTGCGGCGTTTATGATTTGACGCTGACGCCGAGTGCCCGACGCTGGGGGGATAGAAACCTGATTTTAACCACCAAACTCATGGAATGGTTTCATGAAAAGTATGCTCCGGCCGATAAATATTCGGATCCCGACCTTTCACCGCTATATGCCGAACTTGCCGACTTACCGCCGGCATTGTTTACAGTCGGCACTCTGGATCCGCTTATAGACGATTCGATGTTTATGCACATGCGTTGGCAGGCAGCGGGCAATCGTTCTCAGCTGGCAGTTTATCCCGGCGGTATTCATGCATTTAATGCCTTTCCTATCGAGCTGGCCCGCAAAGCAAACGCTAAAATTAACGAATTCATCAAAGCTGCAGTGAGTTAGTAATCATTCGGAACTGCTATGAACCCAAAAAATATTACCGTGATTTGCACCAAATAGACTCTGCAAATATATCATAAACCATCTCAGGTAATTCAATCGCGGTGTGATATACCAGCAGGTTGCATGATCCGCAGAAATTTTATTCGACATTCAAGGAGGTATAGCGATGGATAATTCAAATAGCAGCAAGGTAGCAATTGTTAACACTGAGGATCGCAATTCCGGAGTTGTTTCATCCATTCGGGCCCTGGATATCAATCCGGTTAAAAACAAGAATGTGCTGATCAAACCCAATTTCAACACAGCAGATCAAACTCCGGGCTCCACCCACAACGATACCCTGGTGGCCCTTGTGGAAGAGATCTGGAAGATGGGTGCCAAAACGGTGAGTCTTGGTGAACGCAGCTATTCGCTCACCTGCGACGTCATGGAGCAAAAAGGTGTCATCCCGCTCATGGAAAAGCTTGATGTCAACATCGTCGATTTTGACGATCTGGCAGAAAAGGACTGGATCAAGGTTGATGCCGGGGATTCCCACTGGCAAGACGGATTCCGGATAGCCCGGCCGATACTTGAAAGCGAGTGTCTGGTTTCCACCTGCTGTCTGAAAACCCACCAGTTCGGCGGTGTTTTCACTTTGTCGCTGAAAAATCATGTGGGGGTAGTTCCCACTACCCGCCATGGTTTTGATTATATGCGCGAACTGCACTCATCTCCCCACCAGCGCAAGTTGATTGCCGAAATCAACGCGCCTTTTAGACCTGATCTCGTCGTGCTGGACGGCATAGACGCATTTGTGGACGGCGGTCCGGCGAGCGGAAAACGTGCCAAGGGCAATGCGTTTATTGCTTCCACAGATCGGGTGGCCATTGATGCCGTCGGCGTGGCGATTTTAAAATCTCTGGGAAGCAACGGTCAGATTATGAAATCGAAGATTTTCGAGCAAGAACAGATTGCCCGGGCAGCAGAATTAGGGCTGGGTGCATCATCTCCTTCCGATATTGAATTGATACCTGTTGATGAAAACAGCCGCGAATACGGCGATAAGGTAACAGCCATTTTAAAGCAGGGCTGAGTTGGATGCTTTGGCATTTTTTCTATTGTTCAGCAACAGGCTGTTTTTAATAGCGGGGAACCGGTTTTAGATACGGGTTTGGCGATGACATCGTCGGACCGGAAATAATCTGTTACGTTTTAAAAGTAAAACACTTGTCTTTGCCATGCTGTTTATGCAACATTGGAGTGGAGCCAATCATGATCTTATACGATGAAAATCGGAATGCGGGCCTGCTTGAGTTCGGCATCCAGATTCCGGTGCTTGCCAGCCGAACTGAGAAAGCCTTTGAGTTTTTAAAATCCCACGAGCTTTTGGGCCCCAAAATCGATCGATGGCATATCCCCAAAATTGAAGAACAGATCACTAAAGAAGATGTCCTGCGGGTGCATTCCAGCGAATATGTTGAGAAACTGTACTCCGCCGAACTCGAAAAGGAGATCATCCGGACTTTCGAGTTAATCGATGAACAGGGCCATTATTATCGTTATGCCCCGGATACTGCGACGCTCCCGCTGACCTACCTGTTTGATCGAACCCTTGCCACGGTTGCAAGCACGATGCAATGCTGCCGGGTGGCCCTGGAAAAGAATTTTTGTTTCGCGTTTCGGGGTGGCATGCACCACGCTCAGTACGGTTATGGGGCCGGCTTTTGCCCTATCAATGATATTGTGATCGCCATCCGTAAGCTGCAAGCCGAAAACCGCATCCGAACCGCCTGGGTGATCGATACCGATGCCCACAAGGGAGATGGAACAGCGGCCCTCACCCAGGGTGATACCACCATTACGACACTGAGCATCCACATGGCCCACGGTTGGCCGCTGGATGGTGAAAAATATGATCAGGCGGGTAACCTTAATCCATCCTTTATAGATAGTGACATCGATATTCCCATGGCCCCGGGGGAAGATCATTTATATGTGTCCAGACTGCAGGAGGGTCTCAATAAGCTTGAACACATATCCCAACCGGATCTTGCAGTAGTCGTTTCCGGTGCCGATCCGTATGAAAAGGACGAACTGCCTTCCACGGCTGATATAAAGCTGACACTTGCGCAGATGAAACAACGGGACCTTCTGGTCTACGGATTTCTGAAAGATCGTAAGATACCGGGGGCTTATTTAATGGCTGGCGGATACGGGGAGAGTTCCTGGCAGGTTTATACGCAGTTTCTGGAATTGGCGCTGTCGGACAATCTAGATTTGCTGGGTTCGTAATTCCGCCCAATCTGATGACGGGATTGCATGATCCCGACATCTACTGTATACTGAAAATCGTATCAGTTCTTGCTGCCGGGGATCGGATCGCCCGAATCACGCTCTGCAACGGCCTGTTTGAAGCCGACTTCTTCGGTGCGCTGCTTGAACCAAATACCTTCCGGACTATGCCTGGTGATACCATCGAAAATGGTTGCAATCATCTGGGTATTGGCCAGACCCATATTTTCATAGCTCTGGTTAACCAGCATTTTCATCATCATCAACTGGTTTTTGGGGACGCCCTTGATCCTGCCAACCAGTCGATTGATCTCTTCGTCCAAGTCCTCAATTGGTAAAGCTTTATAGATAAGTCCCATGCGTTCCGCTTCCGTGCCGGACACAAGATCGCCAGTGAACAACATCCGCTTGGCTTGTTCCGCGCCCAACCGGTAAACCCACATGGCCGTCGTCGGACAGCCCCAGACCCGTGACGGCGGATAGCCGATGCGGGCGCTCTTGCTCATAAAGATGATGTCACAGCATAATGCGATATCACTGCCGCCGGCAACGGCGTCCCCATGGATGCGGCCGATGACAGGCTTGGGGCAACGCCAAATCGACATGAACTGCCGGGTGCAATGACTCATGAAGCGATAGTCGATCATCGGATCCCAGGGCATCTCCTGGATAGCCGGATTCGTACCCGGTTTTTCGGCAAATTCTTTTAAGTCATAGCCGCCGCAAAATCCGGGACCAGCCCCGGTCAGAACAACGACATGAACGGCGTCATCATCATTCGCATAAGCAAATGCGGCCGCAATGTCGTCGGGCATCGTTGCATTGATGGCGTTGAAGCGCTCCGGCCGATTCAGGGTAATTGTTGCGACCCGATCTTTTGCTGTATAAGAGACGGTGCCAAAATCCATCGTCGGACTTCTCCTTTATTTAAATTCTAAAACGAGGCAATTCTTTGTTACGTTTTAATTGGAGCTACATGCCGGTTTTACGTCAGATTCAATTGCCACAACATCTTGTATGGCCGTGCAAACTGGGTGGTGAATGAATAGTGGTTATATATTCATCGAAATAAAGCATAGTTCTGGTATTGTTGCAATATTCAATGCAACCAGGATTCACGGATAGGATAATAATCCTTGAACGCTCGCCTAAGGTGCGCCTGGAGCAATGCGGAAGGTGTCTCCCTTGAGGCGCTTATGTGTTTTTGGCTCCGATTCTGTGACCATCAGACTGTAAGGGCCTAAAGAAAGGGCGGCGTTTCAGATTGTATTGAAACGCCGCCCTCATAGGTTGCTAATAGCCTCCGTGAGCGCTCAAAACATCCGTCAATTCGTGGCGGTTATCGCTTCCTGATCATCCGATTTGCAGTTCAGAATACACCTCAGAAGCCCTCGAAGACGTTTATGCTGCGATCAGGCGAGGTCGAAGCGGTCAAGGTTCATTACCTTGTTCCACACCGCTACAAAGTCGTGCAGGAACTTCTCCTGGGAGTCCTCACTTCCATAGACTTCCGCCAAGGCCCGGAGTTGGGAGTTCGAACCGAAGATGAGGTCGACACGGGTGCCGGTCCACTTGAGTTCACCCGTTGCGCTATCACGACCCTCGAACACGTCTTCGTCTTCCGAGGTTGACTTCCAGGTCGTGCTCATGTCGAGCAGATTCACGAAGAAGTCATTGGTGAGCGTCTCTGTCCGCGTGGTGAAGACGCCGTGCTGGGACTGTCCGAAGTTGGCATTCAAGACGCGCATACCGCCAACGAGAACCGTCATCTCAGGAGCAGTCAGCGTCAGCAGTTGCGCCCGATCAACCAGCATTTCCTCTGCCGAGACGGCGTATTTTTTCTTTTGGTAGTTGCGGAATCCGTCTGCTGCCGGTTCGAGTACGTAGAATGACACCTCGTCGGTTTGCTCCTGCGACGCATCCGTGCGTCCCGGTGTGAAGGGAACGGTCACATCGTGGCCGCCATTCTTCGAAGCCTGCTCGACACCTGCGCATCCGCCCAGGACAATCAGGTCGGCAAGCGAAACCCTCTTCCCGCCTGATTGCGCGCTGTTGAACTCCTGTTGGATTCCCTCAAGGGTCTGCAGCACAGTCGCAAGTTGCTCAGGCTGGTTGACTTCCCAATCCTTCTGCGGCGCAAGACGGATACGCGCCCCGTTCGCCCCGCCACGCTTGTCGGAGCCACGGAAGGTGGATGCCGACGCCCAGGCGGTCGAGACCAGTTGTGAGACAGACAACTCCGAGGCGAGGATCTTGCCTTTGAGGGCAGCGATGTCCTGTGCGTCGATCAGATCATGATCGACTTCAGGCATCGGGTCTTGCCAAATGAGCTCTTCCGAAGGAACCTCTGGACCGAGATAGCGCGAGCGGGGGCCCATGTCACGGTGGGTCAGCTTGAACCACGCCCTGGCGAAGGCATCCGCGAATTCCTCGGGGTTCTGCTGGTAGCGCCGCGCGATCGGCTCGTAGATCGGGTCGAAGCGCAGCGAGAGGTCCGCCGTGGTCATCATCGGCCGGTGCTTCTTCGACGGGTCGTGCGCGTCAACCACCATGTCCTCTTCGGCCACGTCCTTGGCCAGCCACTGATGCGCGCCGGCCGGGCTCTTGACCAGCTCCCACTCGTATTTGAATAGCACGTTCAGATAACCCATGTCCCATTTGGTCGGGTTCGGCTTCCAGGCGCCCTCGATGCCGCTGCCGATCGTATCGCCGCCTTTGCCGCTGCCGAAGCTGCTCTTCCAGCCGAGTCCCTGTTCCTCGATGCCGGCGGCCTCAGGTTCCGGACCGACAAGCGCGGCATCACCCGCGCCATGCGACTTGCCGAAAGTGTGCCCGCCGGCGACCAGCGCGACGGTCTCTTCATCGTTCATCGCCATGCGGGCGAAGGTCTCGCGCACGTCACGGCCGGAGGCGACCGGATCCGGGTTGCCGTCCGGGCCTTCTGGGTTCACGTAGATCAGGCCCATCTGCACGGCCGCCAGTGGATTTTCGAGATCGCGGTCACCCGTGTAACGGCTCTTGGGCTTGTCGCTTGTAGCCAGCCATTCATCTTCGGCACCCCAATAAATATCCTCTTCCGGCTCCCAGACGTCCTCGCGCCCGCCGCCGAAACCGAAGGTCGGTAACCCCATCGACTCGATGGCACAGTTGCCGGCGAGGATCATGAGATCGGCCCAGGAGATTTTCCTGCCGTATTTCTGCTTGATTGGCCAGAGCAGACGGCGAGCCTTGTCGAGGTTCACGTTGTCCGGCCAGCTGTTGAGGGGCGCCAAGCGCTGATTGCCGGACCCTGCCCCGCCGCGGCCGTCGCCCATGCGGTAGGTGCCTGCGCTGTGCCAGGCCATCCGGATGAAGAGCCCCCCGTAGTGACCGTAATCCGCCGGCCACCAGTCCTGGGAATCGGTCATCAGGGCATAGAGGTCCTTCTTCAGGGCTGGCAGGTCGAGTTTCTTGAATTCCTCAGCGTAGTTGAACACCTCGCCCATCGGATTGGACAAAGGGGAATGTTGGTGCAGAATGTTAAGCTTCAACTGATTCGGCCACCAGTCCCGGTTCGACGTACCACCGCGGGCAGTGGATCCCGTTACCGGACACTTGCTATCTTCATTCATAATGTTTTCTCCTTTCGTTGTCTGAATTTATGCACCGTGCTGCTATGAACAGAGTGCTTCGGTGCCCATCTTTCTAATTAACTTTAGCGGTCTTATCGTTTGGTTTTGGTGACAATGGAAGATATGAAGGATCGTTAAAAGAACATTGCACCATTTTTTGAGCGCAAAATCTGGGGCCGGCTGTCATTACATTCTGATTATCAGCGACAGGGGCACCAACATTATTGGTCAGTCTTTTCAGACATATTGACCTCCTCATTGATTGGATTATAGAATTAAAATATTATATGATAACGACTATCAATTAATAGCAAAAAAATATATTAAACTTTCTCTGCCATACAATTGCTGCATATACCGAAAAAGTCCAACCTATGATTCAGAATTTTAAAATTAGTCTCTAATTCGACCTCTTTTTTCATTTCATCCAGGTTATCCAGGTCTGGGTCGACAATTTTTTTACACTTGATACAGATGACGTGTGGATGGGGGTTAGGCTTGTTTCCATCATATCGGTTACTCCCATCCGGAAACCCTAACTCAAGAACTTCACCAAATGATTTAATTAATAGAATATTTTTATATACAGTGGCAAGACTCATTGTCGGAAATTCTTTTTTTATCTGGACATGGATATTTTCAACACTGGGATGGCCTTCACTTTTGGCAAGAATTTTAACGATAGCCAGCCGCTGAGGCGTTATCTTGTGGCCATTATCCCTTAATTTTTGGATGATGATTTCAAATCTTTTTTTATGGTCTGCCAACTGATGCCTCTTTATCCTAAATAATAATTCTTTTCAATTAATATTAATTTTCTTTTCAGTCAACTCCTATTTCAATCGTTCACATATGATAACTTCATTGGTTAATTTGTATCAATTTTAGTCTGTTCAATAATGGTATGATTGTTGGGTCGTAAAATTTTTAACTGTACCCATGACTTCATCTGCCAGTAGCCTTTTTTAGACGAATCGAAAAGTTACGAATACTTGCATGATACTAAAATTCTATCGCCTTCAAGAATACCAATTATATTTTTCAGTTTAAACTATAGCAGGAGCCTCTCTGATTGTAATCGAAAGTGCTCATTTGAATAAAATAAGGAGTATATCACATGATGTTGACCGGTTCAGAATTTGAGACTGATGCGTTACAGTGTCTTTGTGATGGCTTTTAATTTTTCAAGGTCCTTGTCAAAAGAAACAACTACTTTAATTTTGTCGAAGATTTTCCAACATCTGATCAATACTGGTGGTGGGCAACTTGCAGGCAAACTCCTGGCAGACATAGGCGGTGGCCCGACCGTTTTTAGCTGCCATCGGCAGGGTAAACGGCGCAATATCGGTAATATCCTTTGAAGCATGCTTGTCCATAGCACGGAAGAGAACGACCTTCTCCGGCAGAAACGGTTTGCGCAGAGCGGCCAGCATCATAATAGTATCGTTTTTTTGGGGTTTGCCGACGATGACAACTTCGTAATTCGGGTTCAGCGCAAATTCCAGTGCGACCATGAGCTGGGAATGGCCGGCCGGGTACTTTGCCACCTCTGCAGAGAATGATTTGATAATTTCTTCCGCTTTGGTCAGATATTGGGTGTTTCCGGTCAGGTGACCGAGACGGAGCAAATTGAATACCGCCACGGAGTTTCCCGACGGTATGGCGCCGTCGTATATGGTTTTGCTGCGCACCAATAGTTTTTCGGCGTCGTCCGCGGTCATGTAGAGGCCACCATTTTGTTCGTCCCAGAAGTGTGAAAGCATTTGTTGATTCAATTCAATGGCGGTTTTTAAATATTTTGTTTCAAATGTGGCTTCATATAGTTCCAGTAGGCCCCAGACCATAAAGGCATAGTCGTTTAGATGAGCAGTTAAGCCGGCCTTGCCCTTGCGGTACCTTTTCAGCAACCGCTTATTGTCAGCGGTGAGGTGTTGCAGGATAAAATCGGCGGCCTTTTCCGCAGCGACGGTATACTTCTGATTGTCCAGCGCGTAGCCGGCTTTTGCCAGGGCGGCGATCATCAAACCGTTCCAGTCGGTAAGTATTTTATCGTCCTTAAAGGGATGTATGCGTTTTTCTCTTGCTCGAAAAAGCTTTAGCCGGCTGTCTTCCAGGCGACTGTGCAACTGATTTTCGGAGATGCCCAATTCTTTGGAAAGCTGGGGCAGCGGCTTTTGCAAATGCAAAATATTCTGGTCAATGTTGTGGCCGGAACCAGCGTCTTCGAAATTGCCGTCTTCTTTGACATTGAAAACTTTGACAAACAACGCGGCTTCTTTTTCGCCTAAAATTTTTTGAATTTCCCGCGGTGTCCACAGGTAGAACTTGCCTTCAATGCCTTCGCTGTCGGCATCCTCAGCGCTGAAAAAACCACCGTCGACCGACGTCATGTCCCGTAAAACATAGGCAATGATTTCTTCGGCAACCCCGGCATAAAACACTTTTCCGGTTGCCTGATAGGCTTCCGTGTAAACCATGATCAGCATGGCCTGGTCGTAGAGCATTTTTTCAAAGTGCGGCACCAGCCATTGGGCGTCGGTGGAATAGCGATGAAAGCCGAAACCCAGTTGATCATAAATTCCGCCCAGCCGCATTTGGGTCAGGGTCTTTTCTACCATCGCAAGCGTCTGCTGATTTTGGGTGTGGTGATAGCGTCTCAATAAAAAACTCAATTGATGCGCTGACGGAAATTTTGGTGACTGTCCGAAACCCCCGTGTTCAGGATCATATACCTGCACAAAGACTGACTGGGCCTGATCCAGGGTTTGTTGATCGAGGTTTGATCCCGGTCGGCCATCGCCCAGGCTGACGATATGCTGGGTGATCCGCTCGGCACTGTCGAGGACTTTCTGGCGATCGTTGCGCCACACTTCGGCAATTTTGGGTAAAAGTTCCATCAAACCGGGCCGTCCCAAGCGGCTGTTCTTGGGAAAATAAGTGCCGGCATAAAAGGGCTTTTTATCCGGGGTCATGATGATCGTCATGGGCCAGCCACCGCTGCCGGTTAAAGCCTGGGTAACGGTCATGTAGACATGGTCAATATCCGGCCGCTCTTCGCGGTCGACCTTGATGCTGATAAAGGCCTGATTTAATACACCGGCCACTTCTTTGTCCGAAAAGGACTCATGCTCCATCACGTGGCACCAGTGACAGGTAGAGTATCCGATAGACAAAAAAATCGGCTTATTTTCTTTTTTGGCAGTTATAAAGGCATCTTGACCCCAGGGATACCAGTTTATCGGGTTCGTGGCATGCTGCAGCAGGTATGGGCTGGATTCATTGATCAGGCGGTTGTGATATTTCTTTTGTGTCGTTGGTGATTGCTTTCCTGGCTCTGATGCGGCAAAATTTACAGCAGGAAATAACAACGTCGCCGCCAACATAATATTAGCAACAATAGAAACCAGAATTATGGTTGGTAGAATACGATTATTAGTGATCATTTGGATACACCCTCTCCAATAGCATACTGAAATTGCTTTATCACCTAATTTGAAGTGTAACCCCTGTCCCGCTAAATACAAGCGATATGGATAAACTGTATTTAAATTCGGAGAAATACTGCCCCGGGCAGCGAAAAGGTTGAAACAACCGATGAGGCTGATTGAATGATGCACTCAGCTGCGTGACAAAAGAGAATATGGTTGCGGATGGTGCTCCAGGCCATAAAGCTTGCGATTAGGACTAGCCACAAGGCTCAGGCATCATAGCTTATTATTACGACATCGGCGGCTTCATCTCGCAGGGAAATCAAAGCCTGATAAGCGTCGGAGTGATGCCATTGCTGCAATGTCGGCTGGTCGGGAAATTTTATGACGACCGTGTGTTGGTGAGGATGCTTGCCGGCCAAAACGGTTGCACGCTTTCCCCGGAATACGACCTCGGCTTTAAAAGGTATCAGTGATTTTTGAACTCCCTCTACGTAAGTCTTCCATTTGTCAGGGTTATGAATAGTAATGTGACCGATGAGATATGCAGGCATTTTTCAAGCTCATTTTGAATATTATTTATCTATCATTATTTAATGTTACATCCGGCTATCTGTTAAGCCATGCAACAGTAATTCTGATCCAGCCCTACAGCTCTATCAAGGTTTAATCAAATTTGCCTTGAGCCAATCTTGCGTGAACCTCCTTGTGGTCCATGTCTGATGGAGGCGGTTGAACGACATGCAATACCGTCAGCTCGGACAAAGCTTTAACTCCTCTTTTTTCCCCTTTGGGAATAATGATTATATCATTTTTCCCCGCAGTCACTCGCTCCTCGCCTGCTACTACCTCAGCTTTTCCATCGATAATACATAAAACCAGTTCTACCCCCGGAGAATGTACCGGAATAAACTGACCTTCCTTAAAGTAAGCCAGGACGACTTTCATCCCCTTGCTCTGATAAACAGCTTTGGGAACAAACTTCGTATCGTCCAGGGACTTAAGCTCTGAGGCATTGACCCTGACTATTTTTTCCAATTTGAACTCCTTTCACTAACCCCCATGTTATAACCCGATCTGGTGAAAAATCGATGATCAAAATCAAGCAGTAAATTCTATGCCAGGATACTGAGAGCACTACCTGTAAATATAAACCTGAATAATAGAAAGTCGAGGTTGAACCTTATCAATGATCAACACAGAATCGTATAAAAAGCTACTTGCGATTCGATCCATATAGGTCAACTTCGCCTATCATTACTGAATTTAAAGCCTAATTATGGGTACTCGACGGTGTTACATCTCCATGCGCCTGGCGCATCGCCCCCTGGGTCTCTCTTAGCTTTTTCATCATCTGCAGCCATGCCTTTTTGTTGTAAGCCGGCACCTGACCGCGGTTGTGCAGGTAAAACGGCATATCGAGATTTCGGACGTGGAATAGGTATTCATTGCTGGAAATGCCGGTTTGCCAATATCCGGTCATTCTTGCCACCACTGGTCCTCCGATGAAAAGCAGGCAAATGGTCGTCGCATAAACCCAGGGTTTGAAAATGGCTTTTCGTTTTGAGGCCGAAATGTAAAGCGTGTCTTTTTCCGGGCACACCGCCACGCATTTCAAGCAGGCGTGGCACTCATCGGAACGAACGCAGGACTTTTTATGGATTTTGATGTCCACCAGGCAGGTGCGGGTGCACTTTTGACAATTTGTGCAGGTTGCTTCATTGCGGTGAATCTTCAATATGCTTAAGAAACTGAGCGCCCCCAGCAGCGCACCATAAGGGCACAAATAACGACACCAGAAATTTCGAATCAAAATGGACAGCACAAATAATACTACCAGCACCCAGAAGGCAAACGGCGTGATATTTTTGAAAAAATAAAGCATCTTGATATCCGCCACCATGTTGTAAGGGCTGTAAATAAAATTATCCAGCGCCACGGCATTCATCTGCAGCACGATGGCCCACAAAAAGAAACCCAGAAGCAGATATTTTAAGCTGCGCAGGGGATAATCCAGCCATGTGGGAAGCTTGACATCTTTTCGGAAAATAAGCTTGTGCAACCGGTTGAGATATTCGGTCATTAGTCCGAATGGGCAGATCCAGCTGCAAAATCCCCTTTTCAGCAGCAAACCGGTCGCCAGGGCCATTGAGAAAATGATCAGCCCGGACGGGTGAACCTGATTGAACACACCGCTGACCAGCCAGTACTTTAAACTGATCAGAGAACTGATAGGCAAAAAGGCCTCAATGCCGGGCGGTCTGGTAATAGTGGGCGTGATGCCTTTTTCCAGCTGGCTAACAAATAGGGTGAATTTGATGCCGATCAGAACTACCGTAGCCAGGAAAAGATACTGAACAATCTTGCGGTATAGCTGGATATTTGGCTGTGAAAATTGCTTAATCAAGTTGGGGGTGATGCGCATATTGCCAATATAAAAGTTGTGTCCGGCGAAATCCTTGATTTAAGTCAAATGATTGCATATTTATAAAAATTCAGCTACTAAGCCACGAAGGCACAAAAAAAAGGAATATCAATTTTAACATGCCTCTTATTAAAACGGCACCAATAGAATCTTACTATAAATTTAGTCGGTTAGCGCCTTCATGGCCCAACAATTCTTTTATTTTTATTCTTCAGGATTGACTCAATCAAATTTTGTGATAGGTATGTGTCGAGCTATTGTTGAGGGAAGGGACTCACCTTGAAAGCCGGAAAGGAGTGACCGTGGTACGCAAGCGTTTTATTGACTTGAGCATCAGCATCGAGCCCGATCTGCCCAGCGATCCTCCCATGATGATTCCCAAAGTCGACTATATGGATCATCAAATGGGAGCCGAACAAATGAAAGGCTTTTTCCCGGGGCTTAAAAAAAAGCACCTTCCTGCAGGCCTGGGATGGGCGGTGGAATTTTTAACCCTTACCACCCACTCCGGCACTCACCTGGATGCTCCTTATCACTATCATCCCACAATGGATAAAGGTCAGCGGGCTTTGACCATTGACGAAATTCCCCTTGACTGGTGTTTTAACGATGGGGTCTTGCTGGATTTCCGCCACAAGGCGGATGGTGCAAGAATAACTGTCCAAGACATCCAACAAGAACTGAGGAGGATCAAATACGAGATTAAGCCCATGGACATCGTTCTGATTCAAACTGGAGCGGATGTGGCCTGGGGCACCGAGCAATACCTGCTCAAAGGGGCCGGCATGGACCGCGAGAGCACCCTGTTTTTGACTGAAAGAGGCGTGAAAGTCGTGGGTATCGATGCCTGGAGCTGGGACCGCCCCCTGCCTTTTCAAGCCAAAGAATTCAAGCAGAACGCCGATCCCAAAGTGATCTGGGAGGCGCATTTTGCCGGTATTGACATCGGCTACTGCCACATGGAAAAAATGGCCAATCTAGCGGATATCGGAAAATCATATGGATTCACTGTATGCTGCTTTCCAATCAAGATCAAAGGCGCCAGCGCGGGTTGGACGCGACCGGTCGCGATCATCGAAGAATAGAAAAGATTTGTTTGACTCACCGCTGAGGCGCAAAGATCGCAGAGGATTCATTTTAACCGCAGACCACCGCAGACAACTGCTCAATTGTGTTTCAATATCTTCTGCGTCTGTCCGCGTGGGTCGGCGGTTTATTTCATCTTTTAATAAACGAATCAACCATTTAACATAGGTTTATAAAAAAGGAGTATGAAAATGTCTGAAAAATTCATTATTACAGCCGCGCTGACTGGTGCGATTCACACCCCGACAATGTCGCCACATTTGCCGATTACCCCCGATGAGATTGTGGAAGAGGCACGGCGGGCCAGCGAGGCGGGGGCGGCGGTGCTCCACATCCATGCCCGCGATCCCGAGACAGGGCAGCCTTCAGCCGATAGCAACATCTTCGGTGGAATTTTGTCAAGGGTAAAAAGCAACTGTAACGCCATCATTTGCACCACTACCGGCGGCGGACTCGGTATGACCGTCGAACAACGGGTTTCCGTCGTTAAAGCATACAGCCCGGAGCTGGCTTCTTTGAATGGCGGTTCTTTAAACTTCGGCCTTTTTCAGGTGCTGGACAAAATCAAGGAATTTAAATTCGATTGGGAGCCCCAATACTTGGACATGACTGAAGATTTCATCTTTCCAAACACATTTAAAACCTTACGTGAATTCACCCGGTTTTTCAATGAAGAAGGAACCAGACCGGAATTCGAAATCTGCGGCATGCAGGCAACGGTCAACAACCTCGTATTTCTACTCAATTCGGCCAGGGAATTTTTTGGAGATGAATTTGTCTGGTCTGTTTGTGCGGCCGGTCGGCACCAGTTTAAAATGTGTAATTTAGCCCTGCTGATGGGTGGTAACACCAGAGTCGGCCTGGAGGATAATCTTTACCTTGAAAAGGGAAAGATGGCCAAAAGCAGTGCAGAACAGGTAGAAAAAATCGTTCGAATCGGTAAGGAACATGGGTTGGAACCGGCTACCCCGGATGAAACCCGTGAGATCTTGAATTTGAAAGGGATAGAGGGGGTGAAATATTAGTGAGAACCGGGTTATTTCTCTTCTATAAAAGCGGTGATGAGGTCTATTTGCTGCCGGGACAAGTCATTGAATTTTAGGCCAATGCCCAGTTTCCCCTTCCACAGAATTTCACCGGAGACGTTCATTTGTCCGGGATTGTTCGGCAAGGAGAAAGCCAACTGAATCTGCTGACCGGCGGTGAACGCTTCGCCGGCTTCAATAAATGCACCGGCAGGACTAATATCGAGCACAAACCCTTCAAAGTTACGACCACCGACCTTGTAATCTGTGCTGATCATGCAAGACTTGCGGGAATGGCCCCGTAAGGCTATTTCGGTTTCTTCCAAGTACGGCGATATGATCGGATATTCCTGCAACTGCTGCAAAAGGGTCAACTGCTCATCGGCGGACATTTTGCGGATTACCCCGAGCAAGGTGGCGGTAATGTTGCCGTTAAGCAGTTGTTTGAGCAGAATCAATTGCCGTTCCTCAGGCAAATTTTTTATTTTCTCAGCCAACTTCGGATTGATAATATTGCCGGCCGGCGGTTTATGGTTGACGGTCACTCAAATTCTCCTTCATTGTCGTCGATTTGCAAAACCGGTATTTTAAGATAAAAAAGCTTGGGCTTGATTGTGACCCAATTTACAATTATTCTTGAATAACAGGCTAACAGAATTTAGGGCCTAATGTCAATACTCCAGACCTGGTAATCTATTGCTGAAAAATAGCGTTAACTCCTTGAAAACAAAGCAATTTAACGAAATCGGACAATCATGATACTGGATATTGGTCGCTGGACGTTGGAAAAAGGAGTTGCTCACGCAGCGCTAGTGCTTGCGCAGCGTATTGCTCTTCTTCTATTTATAAAATCGACAGAATACCTCGTTAATCCAGTATCAAGCATCCAGTATCCAGCATCTTGGTCAATTAATGCTGCAGTGTTTTTGTCCAAATAATATGGCCCATTTGTTAACGAAGTGACGAGGTCCGTTTCATACGGAACTCCGCGATGGCAATGTGGTATGCGAGATCCAATCGTTATCAAGCTCGAAAATATTACCCTGCGAGTAAGGGATACCCTTTTATTACCCAATACCAACTGGCAAATTGATAAAGGTCAGCACTGGGCAATATTGGGACCCAATGGCGCCGGCAAGACATCTCTGGTCAAGGCTTTGACCGGTGAAGTTCCGGTTGTGCGGGGAACGATCTATTCTCCCCATGAATTAACTCAGACGAGCCGCGCAGGTTATGTATCCTTTGAACAGCATCAGCGCCTGATTGAACGCGAAGAAAGACGCGATGAGTCCCGTTATTTCAGCGGCGATTTAAACCGTATCACCACGGTCTATGAAATACTGCTTGAAAGCTGTGCATCGCCTGGCAATAGCCCTATTGATGTTGAGCAGATGGCTGCCGAACTGAAGATACAGCACTTGCTTGAGAGGGAAATCAGGGTTTTGTCTACAGGTGAAATGAGAAAAGTCCAGATCGCCCGTATATTGATCAACTCTCCGGATATCCTGATCCTGGATGAGCCTTTCGACGGCCTTGATCAATCTTCCCGCATCGATCTGGCACAAATCATCGATGGCCTCATAGATGACAGCCGAACCGTAATACTCGTCACCCACCGCCAAAGAGAAATCCTGCCAAATATCTCCCATGTGCTGGCCCTGCGAGATGGAGAAATAATTTTTAAGGGCAAACGCGAGGACATCCTGATGCCATCCCGGATGGAACGTTTGTACCCATCTACTTTCAGCCCTTTTTTTGCCATTCCGACCAAAGAAGAGGGCCACAAAAGACACATCACCGCAGCATTTCCCGTGATTCTGGTTTCCATGAAAAATGTTACGATAAAATATGAAGATACGACGATCCTGGACAATATCAGCTGGACCATGAGGACCGGTGAAAACTGGGTTATTCTGGGACCGAATGGTTGTGGTAAAACAACCCTGCTGAATCTGATCACCGGGGACAATCCCCAGGCATACGCCAACGAAATATACTTGTTCGGCAAACGTCGTGGTACCGGCGAGAGCATCTGGGATATCAAAAGACGGACCGGCGTAATTTCCTCAGAATTACAAATACGCTACCGCAAGCCGATAACAGCGTTTGAAGTGGTTCTTTCCGGTTTTTTTGACAGCGTGGGCCTCTATCGAGATTATACCGCCGAACAGAAAGAAACGGCTGAACAATGGATGGAAGTTTTGGGAATTGCCGACAAGTCGGATCGTGTCTTTAATCAACTCTCTTACGGAGAGCAGCGCATGCAGCTGCTGGCGCGCTCAATGGTAAAGATACCGCAGATTTTAATTCTGGACGAGCCCTGCCAGGGGCTTGACCGCAACAATCGACAGCGGATTCTAGATGCGATTGAGGTTGTCGGGCAACAAAGCAAAACGAGTATTATCTATGTAACCCATTACCCCCATGAGATTCCCACCTGTATGACCCACATGCTGCAGTTCGAAAAAGCACAGACAGGAGGATACCAGCCGAGGTCCCGGCGGTTGTAATCGTCTAATTATTGGAAATGTCTGACAGTGGCCAGTGAAAGATTGCCACCGGCGGATACTTCACAACCGGATCGTGCAGCGGGACAATGAAAGGATCGGATGCGCTGTGAAATCTTCCAAGCTGGATAGATTCCTTTGTCTTTTCACGGATGTGAATGCGGGGGAAGGCACCGCCGCCTGTCGGAGATACACGGATAGTGCGAATAGGATAACCCTGATGTAACGTCAGAGTCAAAAATGATGCCGAAGGAAAAAGTTTTATCCGGTTTAGTCTGGTCTAACCGAATTTAAATTTGAAACTCTCAATTCAGGTTAAGATAGTTCGCGTCTATATTTACGGCATCCAACTCTGTTGCCACACAGTTTCTACCAGTGTCCTTAGCAAGGTAGAGTGCTTGGTCGCAACGATTGATAAAGTCCTCTAACGGTTCGCCCGATCGGTAGCAAGCAGCACCTATCGAAACGGTTATCCCTCCCAGTTTCTCTGATGTCGCCGTTGATTTCAGCTTTGCTTTCGCAAAAAATGCCCTTATATTTTCAGCTAAGGTCTTTGCGCCCGGAAGAGAAGTTCGAGGAAGTATTACGGCAAATTCCTCCCCGCCAAAGCGTGCTAAAAAATCCCTGCCTTTAACCATCTCCTTTAATTTTTTCGTTAGAAATTTCAGCACTTCATCACCAACCATATGACCATGGATATCATTAAAATTCTTGAAATGGTCTATGTCGATCAGCAGTAAGCACAAATCACTACCGTCAGAATTGGCTTCGCTCGTGGTAGTCGCCAGTGCTTCGTCAAAAGCTTTCCGGTTGGCCACACTGGTCAAAAAATCAACCGAAGCCTCGATCTTTGCCCGTTCAAATTCCTGCTCAAGGGTCTCTAACTCTTCCGTCGTCTCCATCAATTTTTTCTTTATTGCTTTGCCAAATCTTCCGATCTTTTTCGTCTCGACGATGATTTCATTAACAACTTTTCTTATACTATGGATGGACACATTCCCTGACAATTTGTCGACAGACTTTGTAACGACAGCCTCTTTCGGCGCTGGAGTCAATACGGGCAGTTTGAAAATCTCCCCAAGATGCCTTGTGATCTATGCGCCAATTCTTTATTTATCAGGGCTGAAGGGTCGAAAATAAATTCTTGCGCTCGGTTGCTCGAACAATTAAACGCTTAGGGTTCACGAAGAAATAAATTCACAATTTTGGGGGTTACCGTTTACGGAATTAGCCTGGTATTAATGGTTTGCCTGGACCTGCCCTTCTGGGCGGCCGTGGTGCTGCTGGGCGGGATCACGGTTTTATACGATGTGCTCGGCGGTATGCGGGCGGTGATCTGGTCGGATGTTATCCAGTTGGTGGTGCTTTTTGGGGCCATTCTGGTGGCGGTTGCAATCGCCGTTCACCTTTCATCCATGCGCCGGGAGCAGTGACGACATTACTTCGATCAGCTGCATGGGGTTTACAGCAACCCCGTTGACCTTCACTCCCCAGTGAAGATGGGGTCCGCTGACTCTGCCGGTGGCTCCGGTCAGCCCGAGACGTTGTCCTTTTTCAATGTGCTGGCCGGCAGATACGTCGATTCTGCTCAGATGGGCATATATTGTAAAGATCCCGGTGCCATGGTCGATGACAACGGCGTTGCCGGAATAAAAGAGATTTTCGGCTAATTTGACGACACCAGAATTGGCAGCGAATACAGGGTTTGCGGTGCGGGCGCGAAAATCAACGCCATTGTGAAAGCTTTTCAACTGCCCGTTAAACACTCGCTTATTGCCAAAAGGGCTGGTAATGTCGCTGGTCATAGGCAACTGGAAGTCGCCTTTCCACAAACGTTCAATACTGCCGCCGGCATAGATGCGTTTGATCTTACGTGCTTCTTTCTGAGCCCGCTCTATGCTTTTTTTATTCGGATTTACCCGGGAGGAATCCACCTTCAGTTCATCGGTTTTGTATTTCCCGGCGACAATCCTAAACGGTATCTTCCTGCTCTGATCGCCCGCTGCGTTTGCCCATGCCAGCACCAGCGCCGTCGGCCCCGGTGCTGTGCGAAAGGGTATTGGGATCAACCCGAAATGGTTGCCCGCCGGTGTGCCCGGATGGGGATAAACCGGATATTCGCGTTGCTGAAATGTGAGTCGCAGGTCTCTGACCGGTGGACCCAACTTGCGAGTTTCGATTTGCAGCAACAGCAAGCTACCGTTGATGGCTTCCTGAGAAGAAAGAGTAATCCCTGCCATACCGGTTTGCGCCGCACTGGCCGGCGTGGGCAGACAGCAGAAGAATATTAGAACCGTTACCACCAGCCTTGTACTTGTTTTGAGAAAAAATTTCATTATATAGGTATCATCAGACTATCCGGGCGTATATCCCAGGCAGATATTAATTGCAGGTGCGGCCACCCGGCCGCACCTGCGTTCATTACTTTAGGCGCTTAGGGACCTTTTTCTGACAACATGTTATGGAAACGTAAGGTTTCAGGTGTCAGTGTTCGGGTTTCAGTAATTAAGTTGACGGAGCAAAGCGACATCCACAAATATTCATTAGTCAATAGTCAATTTCAGTTTCAGTTTAGCCCTTGATAATCCTGGGCAGCATCATCTGATGCTGGGGGCAGATGGATTTGGGGTTTTGATAGGCGGCGCCGGCAAAGGCGACCAGGTAATTTCGAATATCGGTCATTTTGGCGACTTCATCCACCAGACCGTGCTGGGCGCAATAGGTGGGCCTGGAGTAATCATGATATTCCTTAACCAGTTTGTTCATTTCCTCTATGACCGGCTCAAGGGGTCTTCCGGCATCTTTTTCCTTTACCAGCCTGCGGGAAAAACTTGCCGCGGCCGCCGTTTCGCCGTGCATCACATAGATCTCGGTGGCGGCCGTTCCCAAAGTGAAGGCATTGTGCCGGTTGGCGGTGGGACCGCCCATGAGGTAGTGGGCAGCTGCCGTTCCCTTTCGCAGCACTACCAGCATCATGGGAACGTCGGTCTGCTGAATGGAATAAATCAATGATTGGCCCAAGCCCAGCAGTTCCGCTTTTTCGGCGATATCACCGACATCGATGCCGCTGGTGTCCTGAAACCAGATAACCGGCACCCTGTCACGGCCGCAGTGGGTGACGAATTCGTTCATTTTGATCACCACCAGAAAACCGTCTATTTTAACCAGGCCGGTATATATCTCGGGACCATAATCCGGGCGATATTCCATGTGTTCGCTGCCGTCCACCAGACGTGCCAGAATTTCATCAAAATTGTACATCTGCTTCTGGTTGAAAGGAAGCAGACGGTAAAGATCTTCGGCTGATAAACGCGGCTCTTTGGGTTCGGCCACCCGGAAAAATTTGGGTTTATAGGCCGGCATATCCTGCATGTATTCTTTGAGGCCATCGAGCACCTCTTCTTCGGTTTCATAAACATACCTGAAAAATCCGGTCTCGTCATAATGAATTTTAGCGGTTCCCGGGGGTTCGACTTTAAATTGCTTGGCAGCCGCAATCAACTGTTCCGCACCTTCCAGGTCAAAGTAGCCTTTGGGGGACATTCCGCTTAAAATCCCGCCGCCGCCCACGGCGATATTGCAGTCCTTGTGGGCAAAAAGGATGGTGGGGCTGATGCCCTGATAACCGCCGCCGGCCGGATTGGTGCCGTAAATTCCGGCGAGTACCGGAATCCCTTCCTGGTTGAGCTCCGCATGTCTAAAAAAAGTGGTACCCGATCCCCGGCGGTCGGCATAAAATTTTTCCTGCTCGGTCAATTTAACGCCGCTGCAGTTGACCAGCCATACCAGCGGGATGTTCAGCCGTGTGGCCAGATCCGTGCATCTCAAAACATTTTCAGACTGTCCCGGAAGCCAGGCACCGGCAAAAACTTTGTTGTCGAAACCGATGATCACCGCCCATTTTCCCGAAATTTTACCCAGCCCGTCCATCACGTTGGTCGTACCCTCGACATTGTCCTTGGGGTTGTACAAGGTGTGCAGCGGAGTCCAGGTGCCTTCATCCACCAAGTATTCCAAGCGCTGCCATACGGTGAGCTGCCCGCGGGCATTGATTTTTTCCGCCGGCATTCCGGCGTTTTTTACCTTTTGCACAGCTTCATCAACCTGGGCTTCCACCTCCTGCAGTTTGCCCACGTTTGCTTCCGTGCTTTTTATTTGTCCCGCTTTTAGCTCCTGCCCAAATTCCTGCATTTTTTCAAAATATGGTCTCATGTTCCTCCTCCAAGATTATATATTTGCCGAATGTCTATAAACGTTTCCGAAATTCTATCTTCCAAATTCCAATGGGGCCTAGAAGCCCTGGAGTGTATCCTCAAGCCTTTCTCTGAGTCGATTTCCAGCGACGCAGATGATAAATTTCTCGAACCGGTTCGAAACAGTATTACATATATAAACATGGCCCTCACGTCAAGGATATAAGCTAGATTATTTGAAGGTAATTTCAGGAAAATTCAGCTGATTACAACGGAAATAATTGCCTTTGAGCTTGACATTCAATTCCCCTTCAAGTATCAAAGCAGGTTATTGCGTTTGATATACTCTGCTATTTGCGTAGCCGAATCTATTCTTATATTAAAGGGAGGAAGGAAAGCATGAGTAAAGAAGTCGTAGCGCCGATGCCGGGAACAATTATCAACATTCTGGTGAATGTGGGAGATGAGGTTCTAGAGTATCAGGAAGTGTTGATCCTTGAAGCGATGAAGATGGAAAACGCCATTCCGTCAGCGGAGGCCGGAACCGTCAAAGAGATCAAAGTCAACGTTGATGACAAAGTCGCCACGAATCAGGTGTTGATGGTGCTCGAATAAAATCATCGACTGAACATAATCCACCGAATCAATTCAAACCAACAGGCCGATCTTAGGGATAAGATTGGTCTGTTTTTTGATTTTGGGTCATTGGAATTCACAGTATTATAATGCCTATTGCTTCATCACTATAATTCTCAATGATTGGCTGCAAATTTTCTTAGGGTTCACGAAGAAATAAATTCACAATTTTGGGGGTTGAGGCGCCCGGCTGGCAAGACGCGGAAGCACAGGAATATCGGGCATATTCCGAGCTTCCGCAACGCAGCCAGACGGGATGGATCGACGTCCAAAATGTGAAGTTATTTTTGAGTGAGCCTGTCCGAAATGCGAGGCGCTGCTGTGCCCCCAGTGTGTCGTTAAACGCGACAGCGAAAGTTATGGGGTAAAACAAACCCAGCACTTTTGCCCCAAATGCAACCTGCCCGTGGACTGGGTCGGCGTGCAAAACCTTATCGAGCCCTTCTGGAACCGGATGCCTCGAATTTTTTCTTATCCGGTTTCCATGCACCCTTTGATATTGATAGCTGTTCTGGCGTTCGTATCAATGCTTCTGTCAGGCCCCGGTATTTTCAGTGCCATACTCAAAGGGGTGATGTGGTTGATCGTTGTTAAGTATTCTTTCGAATCCCTTAAGGCCACAGCCGGTGGAAACCTGAAACCGCCTCCCTTTAGCAGCAAAACGATTTCTGAAGATTTCTTTCAGGTCTTCAAGCAGTTTGGCATTTATATCGCTATTTTCATCGCTTTTGGATTGATCAGTGCGAAAGTCGGGATGTTGGTGGGATTTGTCTTTCTGATGGTGGCCCTGTTCTTTGTGCCGTCAATGATTATTCTTCTCGTGACCACCGGCAGTCTTATCCATGCTCTCAATCCCGTTGTCTTTGTCGGGCTGACCTTTAGGATCGGCTGGGCCTATTTTTTGATGAACTTTTTTCTGTTTCTCCTGGCAAGCGCACCGGCCTATCTGGCCCAATATTTTACAAAGTTCCTTCCTCCGGATCTGCAACTGATGCTGTTTGGCTTTGCCAAAAGCTTTTATACCATTGTTTCCTACCACCTCATGGGATATGTTATCCTGCAATACTCCGAAAAAATCGGCTATCAGGTGGATTATGAGGATTTCCAAGACCCCACCGCAGAAGACTACGAATCCGAAGAAACGGATCCGGATGCAATCGTATTGAGTGAAGTGGCGCCGCTGATCCAAGACGGTAAGCTGGATGAGGCGATTTCCCTTATAAAGAAATTGACCCAGCAGCAGGCGATATGCGGCGTAGACCTTTCCGAACGGTATTATAACCTGCTCAAAATGAGAAAACGAAAAGCCGAGTTGTTGGCGCACGGCGTAAACCATCTGGATATTTTAGCCGATAAGAATCAAAAAAATAAAGCCATTGCGGTATTTTCAGAATGTCGCAAGCTTGATAACAAATTTTTACCGGCCGCCGATCCTTTGTTCAAGCTGGCAGGCTGGCTGAATGAAACAGGCAAAACGAAAGCAGCCGTTGCGGTTTACAACCTGATCGTGAAATCCTACCCTGAAAACTCCCTGGTGCCCAAGGCCTATTTTCGTGTCGCCCAGATATTCAACGATCGCTTGATGAGTACCGAAAAGGCCAAAAAAGTCCTCAGTGTCATAAAAACGAAATATCCCGATCATGATATCATGCCCCATGTCGAGAATTTTTTGGCCCGGCTCTAGCCTGGGCTGTCGATCTTACCCCGACCATATCCTCTAAATTTTATCCCGATTTTACTCCAATCTACGGGTACGGGATTCAGAATTCAACTCCCGGGCGCCTCCGGCTTGATACCTGAAGCCTTGGGGCGTGCGTGCGATTACCGGGAGATCCCAATTTAAAAGCATTTTTAACATGAAACGGTTGCGATTTAGTGACCGCAAATCTTCCTTATTTTAACTTGACCATTGAGCGGTCTCGGAATATTAAATTATCTAGCAGGAATGCAGCTTTAGGGAATTTGACGACTTGTTGAACACCATAAGGAGATAGCCGAGATGAAAAGACCGCAATCACGCCGAGAATTTTTAAAACTGGTCGGTGCAGTAGGTACGGGTTCCTTGCTGATACCCATGGTTGATCCGGCGCAGGCTTCCAAGCCATCGAAACAAAAAGGGGAGTCCCTGACGGTTCCCACCCGACCGTTCGGAAAAACAGGTGCGGAAGTTCCGGTTCTGTCTTTTGGTGGAAGTTTGGAGTTCAACCAACTCATGTTGCATCAAGCCCTTAAGTGGGGAGTTACCTACTGGGATACGGCTGCTTCCTACACGGGTGGTAAAAGTGAAAAAACAATCGGCAGATATATCGCCAAATATCCTGATGACAGAAAAAAGATCTTTTTAGTCACAAAGTCCCATGCCTGGACGCTTAAAGGTCTGACCAGGGATCTTGACAGGTCTCCGAAAAGATTGAAATCCGGCTATATCGACCTCTTTTTTAAACATGCCGTTCGAGACCCTGGTGACTTGGATGACGATTTGAAGGTATGGGCGGAAAAGGCCAAATCCGAATGAACATCAAAAAAAACAGTTGCTTGGCTCTGACCACCGGTCTGCTGTTGGGGCTGCCCTGGTCTGTTTCAGCTTTGTTCTTTCTCGTTTTTTTTGCCTGGGTGCCCCTTTTGCTACTGGAAGACGAAGTCCGACATCAGGCAAATCCCTACGTCGTATTCAACTATGCGTTTATCGGTTTCTTGCTGTGGAATATCATGGCAACCTGGTGGATAGCCCAGGCCCAATTTGTGGGAGCAATTCTCATTATTATCACAAATTCACTGCTGCATGCCCTTGTTTTCTGGCTGGCAAGCCGTATCCGAACCATCCTGAGAATTCCCTTGTTGTTCCCGTTTCTACTCATCTGGATGGGGTACGAGCATTTTCATCTATCCTGGGATCTGGCCTGGCCTTGGCTCAATCTGGGCAACGCACTGGCCACGGCACCAAAACTCATCCAATGGTACGAGTTCACCGGGGTCCGTGGCGGGACGCTCTGGATAATACTGACCAATTTTGCGTTTTTGAGAGTATATTCTACCTATCGGAATAAAGGTGCGGGTTCTATTGTTTTGGCAGGCGCAACAACACTTTTGCTCCTTGTTATCCCCATTTTTGGATCCTATCTTGTTTTCCAAAACTTGGAGACGGGAGGAGAAACAGTAAATATAGCTCTGATTCAGCCCAACCTGGATCCGTATACTGAAAAATTTAATCCCAAAAATCATGCTCAGCATGTGCGGGATTTTTTCAGAACGGCTGATGCTATTATCGATGACGAAACCGAATATCTGTTTGGCCCTGAAACCCTTATTGTAGAACAGATTGACGAGGAAGATCCTTCAACCTCAATCTACTACCGAGATTTGTTGGAATTTCGCAAAAAATATCCAAAGCTGAATATTCTCCTGGGCATACACAGCTACCAAAAATTAAGCAGTAAAGATATTCCTCCGGGAAGTCGTTTCAATCGCGAGAAAAACTTTTACTACGAGGCCTTTAATACAGCGCTGTTTCTACCACCAGGTTCTGCTCCTGTACCCCAGTTTTACCATAAAACCAAGTTAGTGCCCCTATTCGAGCGTATGCCCTTTGTGCAGTACCTTGGCTTTTTGGGGAAATACTCGCTGGAGCTTGGTGGATACACCGGAACCTACAGCCTTCGTCAGGAGAGCACTGCTTTTGTAATACCTGACACTTCGACTACCATATTGCCGATTGTCTGCTATGAATCCATATTCGGCCCCTATTGCTCCCGAAACCTGCCAAAAGAAAAGGGCTTTATCTGCATGATCACCAACGACGGCTGGTGGAAAAATACACCTGGCTATCAACACCACTTCAATTTCAGTCCGGTCCGCGCCATCGAAAACCGGCGCGATTTTGTCCGAGTTGCCAATACCGGAATTTCTGCTCTTATTAATGCCAAAGGTATGGTTATCGCGAGGACTCCCTGGTGGAAAAAAACGACCCTCAAAGGAAAAATTCATCTTCACCAGGGGCAAACATTTTTCGCGCGATACGGAGATTATCTGGGCCGGATTTCCTTGGTATTAGGGGTATTTCTGGTTCTGTACGGAGGGATTCGAAAGGGTCAAAGACGCTGATACCTTTATGAGGCTACTGATCGGACGTCTCGATCCACTCCTTGAGGGTTCGGTGCGACTCTGCAAAGCTGACCTCCGGTCTCCATTGGCACTGGGCACTTAATTCCACGCCTTCCTGAATCACGGAAACGGGTCGATCCGACGAAACCACCACCACGACGATGTTGTCATGCCCGGATGTGAACCGCAGCGCCGAATTATAGCGCGCACCGCGGGCGCGATCTTCACCGGGAACCGATCGCCCGTCCAGCAGGCAGGCAAACCCATGCAGGCATGCGTCAGCTCCGATGTGCAGGGCACCGTCGACTTTGGATAGCGACTTCGACAATTCCAGGTTTTGAGGAAGCTGGAGATCCAGAGGCTTTTCGAGTCTCTGGCCGGAAATCTGCACCGGTTGTTCATTGAGATCGATGACCAGCGTACAGCCATGCTCATGGCTCTCAGCAAAGTGAACCACACTGGCGATTATTTTATATAAACGGCTGCTTGTTTCGTCATCCAGACTTGATTCGAGCAGGATCTCCTCGACATTGACCAGATTCGCTCGATGGGTGCTGGATTTGAATCGGCCGTCGGAAAAGCTGCAGACCGCTTCCTCGTTGATGCGTAAAAATCCGTGTCTGCCCCGAAAGTCGGCGATGATGCCAAATACCGGCAGTTTGTCATTGGCAATTCCTAAAATGGTTTTGCCTTCCGACACCAGACGGCGATTAGAATCCTCCACAGACAGCAGAAGTTTGCGGGCGTGCTTGAAATTTGTCAGGTTGGGCTGTCTCATTTCAGGGAATCTGACAAAGAACTCCAATTGCGCAAGAGATCGCAGGTCGATAAAAATCAGCTCACCGACAGGCCATTCTCCCTCTTCGCGGGTTCTGGAAATACCCAGCACGGCATCCAGGATTGGATAAACCCGCAACTGGGTGTCCCACCCGTGAATGACATTCATTTGATCAACCAAATAATCCCGCACGGCGTGGGTTGAATATTCACTTAGAAAGCTGCCTGATATTCCGGTGTAAAGCTCTGCTTCATTGGCGATATCATGCGAAAACCGCCAGGCAGCGTGTTCCAGCCAACGCTCCGTCGGCCCGATGGAACACATGTCCGGATGATGCTCGGTAAACCACATCTGGTAAAAGACGGAGCTGGACCGGCCGCCCCAGGAGATGAGACCGGTTAATTCCAAATTTTTTTCCGACACCATATGTCGGAATTTCTGTATTTCGCCCGAAGACCTGATATTCTTGCACCAATCGTCGGAAACAAGATAAAGCTCTTCGAAGATGGGTTCATGTCCCCGCAGCAGATTTTGGGGATCGTAGATACGCATCGGGTCGTCGGGGGCGATCGCATAGATTACTGCGGCTCGACTGGAACCCGAGAAATGGGACAGGCCGCCCTGCAGGCCGTCGATGGTGTCCTCAATGCATTTGCAGAAAAAATTTAAATTTAACAAATCATCCCCCCATAAATACGCGTAGCCGGTCGCCGATGAAATAACATCGCGTCAAAAAAAGCTTAGTTTGACCTAAGTTGAGCGATTGTCGAGATTGCCGCAGATACAAGGAAGATGTCTTTTCGCTATAGTTACCTATGCGGGAGGGCATCTGACGCCGTAGATGTGGTAATATCGGCACCCCCGACGTGTTGGGTCGTAGCTGAAAGCGAAGCCCAAAGGGTTTCAAATTTTAAAATTTAAATCGATAGAATTCATTGAAAAGAATATTAAATCATCTCTTTTTAAAATTTGAAACGCTCAATTTAGGTTTGATTGTCTCAGCTCTTGATTATTGATTTAACATGCCGGTATTTTTTTTCTAACGCTTTATCTGTGATGAGCATTCCCTTTATTACTTTTACCCGCTGACTTACAGCTGAATAAGTGAGTCCGAATTTCTCGCCAATTTCCTGATTGGTGGCCCCTCCTGACTGCCAAGCGATATAGATCAGCAAGTCCCGGTCGGCTATATCCGATTTTGAAATTCTGGCCGATTCCCGGTAGAGATCCATGTCACATTTCAAAATGCCGGCTGCCCTTGAAAGTACCGAATCAATCTTTACATCTTTAATTACCCTTTTTTGATGAGGCAGTTCGGCATGGGGTTTATCTGGAAGATGACGCATTTTTATATTTTTCACAAACTTTTCGGTTCCTACAAATATTCCGTGGCGCAGATCTTCCCATACACGCTGTTCCTCTTTAGAATATGTTTGTATATTACCCCGGTAGGCCTGGTGTTGGTCTTTCACCTTAATAAATTGCGATAAAATTGCATTTATATTTAGCCAATTCTGATGTCTTTTACCATAGGCGTAGGCTCGATAACTGCTCCACTTGTAGTCTGCTAATCGCTTGACCATTCCGGCTCTCAGTGGATTGCGGTGGATATAATAGGAAAGCTGCAATAGGTAGGCATCGTTTTGTACCAGCATATTCTTAAACCGACCCTGAAATAAATGGCCGCTTCGATGATGGCGCAGGTTAAATCTTTTGGTATAGGTGGCTCCAAACCACTGCATGCTTCTGCACAAGTTTGCCCGATTGGTTCGAAGTAGCAGGTGATAATGGTTGTCCATCAAAACGTAAGCAAAAAGGTCTATTTCGAAGCGCTGAGCCATCTCACCGGCAGTGGCTAAAAAAAGATCGCGGTCATCATCATTGATAACGATATCCTGTTTTTCATTACCACGAGATAAAACGTGATAAAGAGCACCCTCATATTCTATCCGCCATGCACGTGCCATACGTTTTTTTAACCGATTCACAGTCAGTCTGTCAACAATTAATCACTAATCAAGATTTGACACCTAATTTTTCGTCGCCGTATTTATTGATGCTTGCTTTTAATACTTTTAAGATCTATCATCCCTGCGCGTTGTGGGCAATTTGGCTAATATTATATTTACGGAGCCTGAAATTATGAAGATAAGGACATCAACGATCTTATTAGGGATTTTAGCAATTCTGGTGTTTATCCTGGTCGGGATAATTATTTCAATTTATCCAAATTGGCTGTGGTTCGGAAATCTGAACTTCGCGCCTGTGTTCTGGACTATGGTACTTGGCAAATACGGAGTTGCCGCGGTGATCTGGTTTCTGATGATTATCTCCCTGTCCGTCAATCTTTACGCGGCTCAGCGCATTCATAGCGAAAGTGAGCAGAAGATTACCGAAATAGCCGGAATGCCCGTCTCCGGCAGGTCTCTGAATTCCATAATCCTGGCCGCAATCCTGATTGTTAGTTTTATAATAGCGTCAAAGGGATCTGTGCAATGGAATATGGTGCTTAGTTTTTTAAATCAGCACCCCTTTGGCAGCACTGATCCCGTGTTCGGCAAGGACATCGGTTTCTACGTCTTTTCGCTTCCCTTCTACCAGCTTGTGCGCGAACAGTTGCTGATTATCCTTCTGTTCGCCGCTCTGGTGACCGTCATCTGGTATATAAAAGACGGCGGCGTCCAGATAGTCGGTGAACTGGCAATCGCGGAGGACAAGCCGATCTCCATCCCTAAAGTCAAAGTTGCGGATAAGGTCGGCAAGCATCTTCTAGTGCTCGCTGGACTTATGGTTATCCTGGCAGCATGGGGCTATCATTTAAAAGTCTACGGCGTTCTCTACTCGACCCAGGGCCCTGCTTTCGGCGCAAGCTACACGGATGTCAACATAAAGATCATCGCTTTCAGGCTCTTAATGGCAATGTCTTTATTATTATGCCTTTTTATCATTTATAACGCCTTCAGACTGAAGATAAAACCGCTCTTAATCTGTGCAGGAATATGGGTTGGCGCCATTATGGTCCTTGCCACCGGTCTTCCGATCCTGGTACAACAGTTTGTGGTCAAACCGAATGAACTGGCCAAGGAATCGCCCTACATCGCTTATAATATCGATTTTACCCGCAAGGCATATAACCTGAATAACATCAAAGAGGTCGATTTCGAGGTCAATAACAGCTTGAGTGCTGACGAGATCAAAAAACATGACGTGACCATTCAAAATATCCGGGTGTGGGATGAACGGCCCCTGCTCCAGACCTACCGCCAAATTCAAGCAATAAGGCTTTATTACGATTTTAATAACGTTGACGTCGACCGCTATATGATCGCCAATCAATATCGCCAGGTCATGCTGGCCGCCCGGGAACTGGTCGTAGATCAGCTGCCGCCTATGGCGAAGAACTGGGTCAACCGGCACCTGATCTACACCCACGGCTATGGATTGGCCATGAGCCCCGTTAATGAAGTCACCGCCGAAGGTTTACCGCAACT
>CALZJV010000052.1 GCA_945787595.1 uncultured Desulfobacterales bacterium
CTGGGTGCCATTGACGACGCCTTGATAACCCTGGTCGGAGCCGCCCAGTGGCTGGACACCCTGAAACGGCGCCGGCTGCCGGGTCCGAAGGGACCGTAATGCTGAGCATAAGCATATAAGATTACAATATTCCGAAGTTTATCCGTATTTAGTGGAGCTACCATGAAAGACATCAAATATCGTGGTTATTATCCGGGGGTTGTAGGGAAAATAATTGAATCACATGCCGTCTATTATTATGAAAATTGGGGTTTTGATGTCACTTTTGAAACCCAGGTGGGCCGGGAACTTTCCGAATTCGTCAGTAAATTCGATAAAAATCGGGACGGTCTGTGGGTGGCGACCCGAAAAAAGGAGTTTGCCGGTGCACTTGCCATTGACGGTCGCCATGCGTTTATTGAGGGGGTGCGCCTGCGGTGGTTCATAGTTGAGCCGAAATTTCAAAAGGGTGGCATTGGAAAAGAATTGATGAGAACGGCCGTTGAATTCTGTAAACAAAAACGATATCCCAAAGTATACCTATGGACTTTCAAAGGACTCGAAAGTGCTCGCAGGGTCTATGAAGCCGCGGATTTTCGTTTGTGTGAGGAAGGCGATGTTTTCCAATGGGGGCAGAATATTAAGGAGCAGAAGTATGAATTGGAGTTGCCGGCAACATGATGTCAGAAAAAATCCGAAAAGGGCCCAATGTCTCTTTATTGATCATACTGGTCGCTGCGGCGGTCAGCGGACTAGCGGTCACTGACATACGCTTCATCTTGCATTTTTTTATTAAGTGTATAAATTAGTAGCATTTAAAAACAAGATTTCTTAACCCTCAACAGGGCTTGGTTGAAAGGAGAAGCGAATATGAAAGAAAAACGTAATGTACATCTAAAGGTTCAGGAACTCTGCGACTGCTATGCCACCAACGATCCGCTCAAAGAGATGTCCACCGTAAAGAATGAAGGAGATAAAGATGAAGCTGCCTTAAAGTGGCTGGCTTTAACCGCGCTGCATGGTGTCAACGGCAATGCTGAAAAAATTTCCATTTCGCGCTCTAAAGACGGCGAAATCAGTGTAACGGCAACATATCGCGAATCAGAATTGCCGTCCCCGGGTTCGGAAGTCGGCACGAAAATAATGGCGGCTGTGCGGGATATTACCCATATCGAGGGCGACCAGGGCAAGACCCCTCTGGCGCTGGGTATCCGCAACGACAGCATTGAAATCCAGGTAAAGATGATGTCCGAAGAAGGCAATGAAAAAGTCACCCTTAAATTTCCCGAATAAAGGGAAATGGCGGGGTGGCGGTAATACAGTCATGAAGATATTTGCATGCATGGTTCCTTTTTATCCCTTCGGATATTTTCATGCCTGACCGCTGATTGTGATGCGTTCGTATCCTGAAAGAAGACAGCGATCATGGCACAATTATCAAAGAAAAATCTTTACGAAACAACTTTGGATAACCTCGCCCCGCCATATCTGGACTATGAGTATTTTAAAGATTGCGCTCAGCTTCCCTTTCGCTATGAATCAAACATTTTTGATATTGTCAACGCCTGGTGGCTGATTGAAGCGGCCACTCTCGTGTACGCGCAAAAAGAGTTTGCCACTCAAAGGTTCAAACAAAACGCAGGCTTTCAGGAAGTTGAGTATTTCGATGGCAAAGCGACCCAATGCTACCTTGTCAGCAACGAAAAATATGCTGTTGTGGCCTTCAGAGGGTCCGAAGCCAGACTCAGAGACGGCGATTCGAACGTCGGCTATATATTTGCTGACTGGATGGCTAATTTCAACTTCGCACCGGAACCGTGGGAACAAGGAGGAAACGTGCATAGAGGGTTTAAGGGTGCGCTGGATGAAGTCTGGGATGACCTTGAAGATCATATATCGTATCTTCAGAAAAACAATCGGAAAATCTGGATGACCGGTCACAGTTTGGGCGCCGCCCTGGCAACCCTTGCAGCCGACCGATACGGCAATGTGCAGGGGTTGTACACTTACGGCTCACCCCGCGTAGGTGACCGTAACTTCAAAGAAGATTTCAATGTGAATGCTTATCGTTTCGTCAACAACAGCGACATTGTAACCAAAGTTCCCCCCGCCAGCATGTATCTCCATGTCGGAGAGCTGAGATATATCGACAGTGAAGGGACCATCCACGACAATACCAACCGCTGGGAAGGATGGACCGACGAAATACAAGGCCAATTTAAAAATGTATTTAATGCAATCGGCCAGACCAGACAAGGATTCACCGAAGTGCTGCTGGAACCCATCGTAGATCATGTTCCGACACGCTATGCGATACACATCTGGAATAATATTGTTTAGGTGGATGAAGAATATCCCAACCCGGAATGGCCGACAAACTGTTTGACAATGTGAATTCGTTGGATATAGTTACCATCAATGATCTTACTTCCAATCATCTTATTATCTAAAATCAAAAGGAGGTAAATTTATGGGCAAAGGTGACAAACGCACAAAACGGGGCAAAATAAATCGTGGAACCCACGGCGCACGGCGCCCCAAAAAAAAGACCAAAAAGAAATGATGAAGGATGTAAAATCGATGATTAAAACAACTGCCGTCATCTTTTTCGTTTGTATTCTAACCGCATGTTCGGCTGAAAACAGCGCCATCACCCAACCGCCTGACTATCAAAAATTTCTCACCAGCGTTAATCCTGATTATATAATCACCACAGCGGAAGCCATGGCCTGGCATCAATACAAAGATCAATTTGGTCCAACGTATTCAGGAAATAAATCCTGGCATAAATTTCTCTCTTTTACGAAAAAGAAATTAAAAGCGCTTGGCGTCAAAGATTTTATCTACAATAAATGGACATATGATCGCTGGCATACTTCTGATTGGCCGGATGACAGCGACTGGTCGCTGACATCCGACGGCCGACCGGTGAAAGTTGCTCATTACGGGGCCTACTCGGGCGCTACCGGGCCCGAAGGCATCACTGCCGAGCTGATTTTGTTCGACCCCGAGGCTGAGATGGCAACCTATGCGGGCAAAATGGTGGTGGTTCAGGTTGCGCCGCATCCAAAGCCGCCGTTAAAAGAAGATTATAAGAAATGGTTCACTTTAAATGATTACGAATATCTGTCCGATCCGGACACTTTCCCACCCATGTTTACCACGGTACCCACGAGCTTCTCGGTAGCCTACGATGTGTGGTGGCAACTGCGCCAGACAATTAAAATCAATACTATTCTGGCCAAGAGTAAGGCCGCCGGCGGAATTCTAATCTTTGACATGGGGTACGATCGCCTGGCAGGCCTGTACACCTTTCCGGTCCTTAAAATGTTCAATAACCCCACCCTGTATCTTGACCGTAATGCCGGTTCTAAGGTCATTGCAGATGCCAAGCTGGGTAGGGTGGCTACCCTGAAACTAGTCGCTAAAGTTGAGCCCACAGAGACCTACCAGCTAATCGGCTACCTGCCCGGCAAAAATTACGGTACTGCCCGGGACGAGAAAATCATCCTGATAACCCACACCGACGGACCATCCATTTCCCAGGATAACGGGGCATTCGGATTGCTGGGGATTGTATCTTATTTTTCCCATTTTCCCAAATCGGCGCGACCCAGAACCTTGATGGTCTTCCTGGACAATCGGCATTACATGCCGGGAATGGAACGCGGCAATGCCAAACAGGACTGGTTTACAAAACATCCCGGGGATAAGGAATCCATTGTGGCACTCATCGCCATGGAGCATCTGGGCCAGATGGAGTTCAGGGAAGTCGGCAATGCGTTTGCGCCCACCGGAAACATCGAGCCTTCTTTTCTCTGGACGCGAAATAACCAGATCCTGATCGACAAGGCCATAAAGGCGGTAAAAGACAATAGATGGTCCCGGGTAATGGTGCAAAGTGTCGAAAGGTCCGGTACCCACAAACGCCCCCAGGGAGTGTGGTACGGTATGGGAAAAATCGCTCTGGAATGGAATCTGCCGGCGTATGCCACCATGGGTATCCAGGGCGCCTACTGGTCGACCACCGGACGCCTGGATGAGTTTGATAAAAATCATTTTGTCACCCAGGTGGCCGCCATGTGCCAGCTGACCGGGGAGCTCATGCTGATGGACTTTAAATAGGCCCTTATCAGGTTTTGTCTGACCATATCTCGTAAGGAAAGTAGGTTTCAGTTCAGCCCGCCCTGGCCTCCGGCTCGTAGCCTACGCCTCGGAGAGCGCGACATGACGGATTTTCAGTGTTCACTGCAGGAGATCCGAATAATGTGTTATCTTCCAGATTCATGCAACGTACGGTCTGGGCCAGGGGTGTCCGGTGTCAGTAATACAAAATTTCAAATAACAAATCACAATGACTAAAATTCAAAATCCCAAACAATTGGCTTTTGATCTTATTTGAGATTTGGTTATTGTAATTTGGAGCTTGACGTTTGTTATTTCCGGTTTTTACGGGTTTAGTCCCTTAACATTGGGGAAAAGGATCATCTGCACCTTAGAAGAGGGCAATGTTACCCATGCGGCAAATTGTTGACACCCACGCTCACATCTGTGATCCGGTGTTCGACGAGGATCGCAGCGATGTGCTTGAAAGAGCCGGAGATGCCGGTATCACAGCGGTAATCGCCGTGGGTGAAAATCTTTCCGATGCCCAAAAAAACATTGAACTTGCTGTAATACATTCGGTACTGCGTCCGGCTGCCGGGTTGTACCCGACGATTCTTGATGAAGCAAAGGCCGAAGAGATGTATGGGTTTATCCGCACAGAGCGTGCCAGATTTGTCGCTGTCGGAGAAGTCGGTCTGGACTTTTGGATCGTGAAAGAAGAATCCGATAGAGGACTTCAAAAAGATATATTTAAAGGGTTCATCAACCTGGCAAAAGAATTGGATCTGCCGCTCAACGTTCATTCCAGATCTGCCGGGCGACATGCCGTCACCCTGCTGCTTGAATGCAATGCCGCCAAAGTTCAGTTGCATGCCTTCGACGGTAAAGCCTCGGCAGCTCTGCCGGCCCTTGAGGCCGGCTACTTTTTTTCCATTCCACCCTCGGTGATCCGCTCCCGGCAGAAGCAAAAGCTTGTCAAAAAAATTCCGCTCTCTCAATTGCTTGTTGAAACTGACAGCCCAGTGTTGGGCCCCGATCCGAACCGGCGCAATGAGCCGGTCAACGTTTCAATCTCTATTAAGGCAATTGCAAAATTAAAAAATATCAGCGACCATGATGTCATGGAAGCAATATCGGAAAATACTCAAAAGCTGTATGGAAATATTTTATAACCTTTATGGCTTAGTACCTTAGAAGCGTTAAAAAATTTCAAATCCCAAGCACCAAAATACAAATAAATCCCAAATTTCAATATCCAATGACCAAAACATTTGGTTGCTCTTTCTTCAAGATCACAGATAGGTTTGGAATTTTGAATTTCGGTCATTGTAATTTGCCCTTCGACCTGGCTCAGGGTGGTGGTGAGCTTGTCGAACCATTTGATATTTGGTATTTGTACTTTGTAATTTAAATTTGTGATATTATTTCCTTCTTATTATTTTCTGCACTCAGGTTAGGCCTTAGGCCATTAGAGGCATTTTTCTGACAACATGTTGTAAAGAAATGAATGTTTCAGCAAATCACAAATACCATTGATTGAATATTAAATTCGCTGCCCCTAAGGGGCTTAGTGCCTTATTGGCTGAACTATTACGTTTATGCTTCATCAATCGTCATTCATCACTGGTTCTCCCCCATGCACCCTTGTCCGGGAACATATGCACTGGTTTTCAGGGCCAAACGGAAAAGACGGCTTATCATTGGAAAGCTCGGCACCCTCAGCCTCCAGCCCGGCTTTTATGTCTACGTGGGCAGCGCCTTCGGTCCGGGAGGTTTAAAAGCACGGATAGGGCATCACCGTAAAAATAGCAGCCGAAACCACTGGCACATTGATTACCTGAGCGAATACCTGCCTCCTGATGAAGCGTGGTATACAACCGACCTCACTCGCCGTGAACATCATTGGTCGGAAGTACTATCCCATGCGGCAGGAGCATCCATCCCACTGCCGGGTTTCGGATCATCCGACTGTCGCTGCATTTCACATCTTTATTTTTTTTCTTCCAGACCATCCGGCAATTATTTTGGCCGCAAAATCCATGCAGCTGTCGATAACCATGCCAGGATTTTTATCGAAAAATTTCTTGATAAAAATTGATTAAGTGATATTCACTAACCAAGTTTAAACTTTGGAATTATTATAAATAGTAATTTTTTCGAAATAGTTGGTAAATATCACTAATCCATTAGTATTTCGAAGTTAAATCATTAACATCCGCTTCCACGACACTGAGTCGAATGGTGAGCAGACCAAAACAGGAGTTAAATTCATGCCGACCAAACCCGTTTTTATTGAAAAAAAGGACAACATTGCCACCCTGGTGTTAAACCGACCGGAAGTGATGAACGCCATGAGCAAGGAAATGATTCTGGAATTGCACGATGCCATCAAAGAGATCGCCGCCGATATAGACATCCAGGTTGTGGTGCTCAAAGGTGCCGGTGATCATTTTTCATCCGGTGCGGATATATCGCTTTTTTCGGAAAGCATCGCCCCGCATGACTGGTTGGTCGCCATGAAGGGTGTCGGAAGGGTTGTGAAAGCCCTGCGGGAAATGCCCCAACCGGTAGTTACGCTGCTCAAAGGGGTTGCCGTCGGTGGCGGCGCCAATCTGGCCCTGGCGGGAGATTTTGTCATTGCGGCCGATAATGCAAGATTCTGTGAAATATTCGTCAACATCGGTCTCATCATGGATTATGGAGGAACCTATCTTCTACCCCGGTTAGTGGGTCTTACCAAAGCCAGAGAGCTCGCAATGCTGGGAAACGAGATTGATGGAAAAACAGCCGCCGCCATCGGTCTTGTATACAAATCAGTGCCGGAGGACGAGATTGATAAGGAGGTCGCCGCACTGGCCACAACCTTGGTGCAAAAGTCACCGCTTGCGTTGAGATTGATAAAGGAGGGTCTTGAGAAAAGTTTTGACATGTCCTTGAAGGAAGTCCTGGATTGGGAAGCTGCCCACCAATCGATCGCACTCCAGACTCCAGAGCATAAGGAAATTGTGCAACTGTTCTTGGACTCGAAGAAAAACAAAAGTTAAATGGTTGATTAGTTAAAAGGATTAGAAAAAGTACAGCGGATAGGTTTACTGGGTGATTAGTTGATTAAGGTTAAAGGATGATATCTATTTAAACCAGCAAACTTATTCAACGCAGTCAACCCAATCAACTCAATAAACCACCTGGAAGGTACAAAATGGCCGTAAAATCCAAATCCGCGACTCAAATTTATTTCAATAAAGACCATGACATGGTTCGTAAAGCCGTGCGAGAATTTGTCGACAAAGAGATTAATCCTTTCATGGACGGGTGGGAGGATAAAGGTGAGGCGCCGCTTCACGACCTGTTTAAAAAAATGGGAGATCTGGGCTTTCTCGGTATTCGCTATGATACCAAATACGGCGGTCAGGGAATGGACTATTGGTACGATACCGTTTGCTTGGAAGAGCTCGGCCGCATTCACGGATCCGGCATACCCGTTGCCATTGCCGTTCAAACCCACATGGCAACCCCGGCCATTTATGAATATGGCAGCGAATATCTGAAGGAATCCTATTTGAAGCCTGCGATTGCCGGCGAAATGGTTGCGGCCATTGCTGTCACCGAACCGGGTGCCGGATCAGACGTCAGCGCTCTTCAGACCACAGCGAAAAAAGACGGCGAATTCTATGTCATCAACGGCTGCAAGACATATATTACCAACGGTACCCAGGCCGATTTCTTGACCCTTTTGGCGAGAACCAGTGATGATCCGGGCTATAACTCCTTTAGTCTTTTCGTAGTTCCCACCAAGCTCCCCGGATTCAAAGTGAGCCGAAAACTGGACAAGCTCGGATTGCGAAGCAGTGATACGGCCGAGCTTTTTTTTGACGATCTGAGAGTGCCCGCCGAAAACCTGATCGGACGTGAGGGTGAGGGGTTTGTCTACCAGATGCGGCAGTTTCAACACGAGCGATTCTCTGCCATTCCCATCTCGTATATTTCTGCTGAGGAAATGATGGCCATGACTGTCGAGCACATACGGCAACGCATTGTTTTCGGCAAACCGTTGATTACCAGGCAAGTACTAAGACACCGGCTCGCTGACTGGCAGACTGAAACCGAATGTTTGCGTCAGCTAACATACCATATTGTAAGAATGAAAGAAGCCGGACTGGATGTTACCCGGGAGGTTTCCATGGCGAAGCTATATGCCTCTCAGCTCTTAATGAAGGTGGCCGACGGTTGTTTGCAGATGTATGGGGGCCTGGGATTCATGAACGAAATGCTGATTTCGCGAAACTATCGGGATGCTCGTCTGATAGCCATCGGCGGCGGGGCGGACGAAATAATGCGGGAAATTATCGCAAAAATGGAATTGGGATGAAAGGAACTATAATGCAACCTGCTGCAAAGACGCCTGCATCGAGATATAAGCAGAAAACTCTGCCGCCCGGGCGTATTAAAATTACCCGGGCCCTGAAATCACTGCTTGAACAAAAAGAGTTCAGCGCAATCACAACCGCGGAAATTGCAAGAATAGCCGGCGTCACAGACGCCCTTATTTACAAATATTTTAAGGACAAGCGCGATTTACTCCACCAGGTATTAAGTGAATATCTCGAACAATATCGCAGCCAGATTACCCTTGACCTCAAGGGGATTAAGGGAACACTCAACCAGCTTCGCAAGCTCATCTGGTCGCATATCAATGTGTATGCCACCAACCGGGTATTTGCCAGAATACTTCTTATCGAAGTCAGAAACTATCCGGATTACTACAAAAGTGAAACCTATGGTCGGGTAAAAGAATATAGTGATATTGTATTACAAATAATTAACGACGGCATCCAAAACCGGGAAATCCGCGATGACCTGCCGCCCAGATTGCTCAGACATAGTATCCTCGGCAGCATTGAACAGGTTTGCCTTTCGGGGATAACCTTCGGCAAGGACATCGACCCCGATGCTCTTACCGATCAGCTTTGTGCATTTATTTTCAAAGGAATAGAAAAAGTATAGTTGATAGGTTTACTGAGTGATTTGTTGATTAAGGTTAAAGGATGATATCTATTTAAACCAGTCAACTTAATCAACTCAATGAACTCAATAAACTAAAGAGACCGGAGGGTTTACAGTATGGGAAAATGGATGAACGGCTACCTCGAAAAGCTGGCCGCCAATCGCCGGGAAAACACTGAGGCCGGAGGCGCCCAACGCATCGAGCTCCAGCATCAGTTGGGTAAACTCACTGCCAGGGAGAGAATCAAATATCTAACCGATCAGGGGTCTTTTGAGGAGCTGGGATCACTGGTCAGGGAGTTTCGCTTCGGTCTTGAGGGGGAGGCAAAGCCGAGCCCATCAGATGGCGTCATCATGGGTCTGGCCCGGGTGCATGGAAGACCAGTCATGGTGTATTCACTGGACTTCACCGTAATGTCCGGTTCTATCGGCGATCAGGGAATCTGGAAGATTGCGGAGCTGATCGAAATGGCCGGAAAGCAACAGATGCCTGTCATCGGCATGTTTGACTCCGCCGGCTCGAGAATGGGCTTTAAAAACGGTTTTGTCGGATTAAGCGGTTTGGGCCGGCTATTCAGAAACTGTTGTCTCTATTCAGGCGTCATTCCGCAAATAGCGCTGGTTTTAGGACCTTGCACTGGGCCCATGGCACAAGTGCCGGTTCTGGCCGACTTTCTGATCATCAATGAGAAAACCGGATTTTTATGGTGGGGCGGTGATATCGCTTCGGAAGACGCCGGGTCCGCGGAATTCCACATGGAGAAAAGCGGCCAGTGCGACCTGATAGCCGACAGCGACGAGCAGGCCATCGATATGGTCAAACAACTGCTGGTGTTCATGCCCCAGAATTGTTGGGAGAAGCCGGCCACCACCGAATCCGCCGATGACCCTGAAAGAAGTGAAGAAGCCCTGCTCGATATCATGCCCAATGACCCCAAGTTCACCTACGATATTCACGAAATCATCGATTTAATCGTGGACAACGGTGAATTTTTTGAGTTAAAGGTGGACTTCGCGCCCAATTTGGTTACCGGTTTTGCCCGTTTCGCCGGGATGGTTGCGGGCATCGCCGCCAGCAATCCTGATGAGCTCAGTGGCATCATGGAGCCGGACGCCTCGGATAAGTATGACCGCTTTATCATGTTTTTGGATGCATTTAACATTCCCCTGCTGACCATATCAGATACACCGGCCTACCCGCCAGGCGACAAATGGGAGCGCCGCGGCGTCATTCGGCACGGCGCCAAGAACCTGCATGGCTACTCGCACCTGACGAATCCAAAGGTAACCATAGTGCTCAGACGCTCCTACGGCGGCTCGAACATTGTTATGGGCTGCAGCAAGATGGGACCTGATTTCATCTATGGCTGGCCAACTGCGGAATTCGCTCCTACCGGACCGGAATCCATCGTCCAGGCTGTTTTCCACAAGGAGCTGGAACAGGCCAGGCAAGATGACAATTATGATGAGGTCTATAACTTTTTTCTGAATATCCTGAAGCAACACTTCAGTGTTATGACGATGGGAAAGGTGTTCACCACTTACTACACGGTCCATGAAGTTATCGATCCACGGGAAACCCGCGCCAAGATCGTCAAGGCGCTGCAAGCCTGCATCGACAAATCTGAAAAAATGCCGCAAAAGAGACGATTCATAAAACCAGCATAGTTAATGAAATCCGGAGAGAGTCAATGAATATAAATATCAAATTACAACTTACAAATATCAAACAAATACCAATAACCGAAATTCAAAATTCGAAACCCGTCTGCCAAGCCAGTTTTGGTCATTGAATATTGGAATTTGAGTATTATTCGTAATTTGGTGCTTGGAAATTGGGATTTCAATAAATGAGAAAACAGCAAAGACGATTAGAGTTTACTGAAAAATTATAAAAAGCAAATCAGATTGAATCAAGGGACCTATCATGGGTAAACGAATGGATAATGCCATTAACCGATATGAGGAAATTCGGCAGAAAAACCTCCTGGGAGGGGGCTTTAAACATATCGAAAGGCAACACGGACGGGGGAAGTTAACCGCCCGGGAGAGGATCGAAATTCTGATCGACCCGGGCAGTTTCAATGAACTGGGTTCGTTTGTGGGCACCACCGGCAAACGCATCGATGGCCGCGTACCGGAAGCGCCCTGTGACGGTGCCGTCGTTGGCACGGCCCAGGTAAATGGCCGCCTGATCATGATCCACGCCAGCGATTTTACGGTTTTGGGAGGATCCATCGGCGCCCAGCACCTCATCAAATTTGCCCGGCCTCTTGAAATGGCGGCCCAGTGGGGTATTCCCATGGTCAATCTGCTGGATTCCTCGGGGGGCCGGCTTGGCTACGAAGATGTGGCCATGGCCGGTATCGATTGGTATTTCCGGCGCCAGTCCATGTATTCAGGTGTCATCCCTCAGATCACAGTACTTATGGGACCGTGCATCGCAGGCGGGGCCTATCTGCCGACGCTGTGTGACTTTCTGTTTATGAGCCGCGTCTCTGCCAACATGTGGCTTGGCGGTCCGCGCCAGACCATGGCAGCCACATCCGAGAAGTTGGACCGCAGCATCGGTGGGGCTGATTATCACATGCAGCTCACCGGAAGCTGTGATGTTGTGGGAGAAGACGATGAAGAAACCATCAGGAAATGCCGTCAATTACTCTGCTACCTGCCTCAGAATTTCAGAGAAAAACCACCGCAATGGGAAAAACTCGATGATCCGCAACGGAAAGTAGTAGATCTTGCAGATCTGGTTCCCGATGAATTTGAGAAGACCTATGACATGCACGCTGTCATCAGTCGGCTGGTGGACAATGGCGAATACTTTGAAATCAAGGATGAGTATGCTAAAAACCTGATTACCTGCTTTGGCAGGTTCAATGGTGATGTTGTCGGTTTGGTTGCGAACAACCCCGAATATCAGGGCAGCATTCTGGAAATCGACTCCTGTGACAAGTACTACCGGTTCTTGCAGGTCCTTGATGCCTACAACATTCCTCTGGTCAATCTAGTAGACACGCCTCCGGTTGTTCCCGGGGAATTGGAGGAAGCGAGGGGGTTGATGCGACACATGGGAAAAATAGTAAACGCCTATGCCACAAGCACCATACCAAAAATCAGCGTTGTTCTACGCGAGGCTTACGCCGATGCCGGCAGCATGGTATTGGGCGGCCTCAAAAGCATGGGTGCGGATCTGACCTATGCCTGGCCCATTGCAAGGTTTGCCGTGGAGGCTTCAAGACTGGATTACCGCGAAGTTTACGGCAATTCGATTGAGGAAGATGCTTACGAATCCTATCTCAACCGCTCAAGAGAAAAAGTGGATGTATTTGACGCCGCCCACAGTTGGACCGCCCAGGTTGTAGATGAAATTATTCTGCCCGCTGATACGCGCAAAAAGATCATAGAAGCGCTCGAGCTGACAAGAAATAAACACGAAAAACTGCCGCGACGGGCCAAGAATCACGGAACATCTCCGACATGATATGGTTCACCGCAGAGCCGCAAAGCACGCAGAGTTGAACTTTTTTTATTTGCCGTTGATCCTCCCAAAAAACTGCCGGACAGGAAGGACGGCAAATGAAGATTATCAGAAGCTTTGCTTCATTATAATTTATAATACAAGCTCTGACGGCTTGGGTTTATTTCTTTTCGTCCTCTCAACGAAAAGAAACTATAGAAAATCTTTGCGATCCCTGCGCCTCAAGCGGAGCGGGCGGTGAGAATTTAAAAAGGAGTAAGAGAAAAATGGCAGCAAAAAGAATCGAAGTTAGAGCGCCGATGTCGGGAGTATTTTACCGCAAACCCTCGCCCGACACAGCCGCTTATGTCAAGGTCGGCGATCCGGTTAAAAAAAAGCAGGTGCTCGGACTGCTGGAAACGATGAAAGTCTATCAGAAAGTCAAATGCCCGGCCAACGGCAGGGTTGTGGAGATTGTACCCGAAAATGAATGCCCACTCAAAGATGATGATCTGATATTTGTGATTGAGGTGAGTTGAGAATATGTCTGCAATGTTCAAGAAGATATTGGTAGCCAACCGCGGAGAAATCGCCTTGCGGGTCATCCGGGCCTGCCGGGAATTGGCCATCAAAAGTGTGGCCGTTTATTCAGAGGCAGACGGGAAATCCTTGCATCTTAAAACGGCTGATGAACGGATTTGCATTGGTCCTCCCATGAGTATCAAAAGTTATTTAAACATTGAAAGTATCATAAATGCTGCTAAAAAAACCGGTGCCGAGGCTGTCCATCCCGGCTACGGCTATTTAGCCGAGAAAAAAGAATTTGCAGAAGCATGTGAAGACAGCGGTCTCGCATTCATAGGTCCGACACCGCTGAACCTGAAACTGGCCGGAGACAAAATTGCTGCAAAAAAGATAATGGAAAAAGCCGGGGTTGCGGTCATTACCAGCAGCCCGGACGGCGTCACAAGCCTGCCGGAGGCTTTGGTTATTTGCAAAAAGATCGGATACCCCGTCATGATTAAGGCCTCCGGCGGAGGGGGCGGCCGCGGGATCCGGATCTGTGCCGATGAAGAAGTCCTGCGTGAGGATTTTGCCATAGCAAAAGCGGAAGCAGGCGCCGCCTTTGGCAACGCAGAACTTTACATTGAAAAATATGTCGAAAAACCGCGGCATATCGAATTTCAAATTCTTGCGGACAGAAACGGCAACATCGTCCACCTGGGAGAAAGGGAATGTACCATTCAGCGGCGTTATCAAAAGCTCATCGAAGAATCCCCCTCTCCCAAACTTACTGCCGACCTCAGGAAAACCATGGGAGAGACAGCCATACGCGCTGCCAGAGCTGTCAAGTATTTCAATGCGGGTACGGTTGAATTTCTGCTGGATGCCGATGACAATTTTTATTTTATGGAAATAAATTCGCGCATCCAGGTCGAGCATCCCGTTACCGAGTTAACCACCGGGATCGATCTGGTAAAAGAGCAAATTCGGCTTTCCGCCGGCGGAACACTCGACTATTCATTTGACGATTTAAATCAGCGCGGTTGGGCCATTGAATGCCGCATCAACGCTGAAGACCCTGAGCGTAACTTTTTACCTTCACCGGGAACCGTCGAGGCCTACGTCCCACCGGGCGGCTTTGGTGTGCGCCTGGATACTCACCTGTACCAGGGTTACGAACTGCCGATTTACTATGATTCTCTGATCGCCAAACTGATTTCCTTCGATCTCACCCGGCCGGGTGCCATTTCGATCATGAAAAGAGCACTAGCAGAATTTGTAATTTCACCCTTGAAGACCACCATCCCGCTTTACCGCCGGATCATGGATGATCCTTCCTTCCGGCAAGGGAATTTTGATACCGGATTTATACACAAATTTGTATCGGATGAAGATGATGATGATGATTGATTCATTACCGAGGCACTGAGGACACCGAGATGTTTGGTCAACAATTAGGGTGTGGATAATCATGCAGAACGTCGATCTTCGCTTTCACCCCATCATTATTCCGACAAATCTGCTTTTAGTTGCAATTTCAGATTAATATGGCCAGGTTTTCAATGTTAGAATAAACTCTCTGTCTCGAGCGAAGCGGGTGGTATAAACTAAGGAGTTCATCCCATGTCTGAACCACATCTGCTTTACCGCGTCGAAAAGAATATCGCCTGCTTCACCATCAACCGTGAACCCCAGCGCAATGCGATCAGTCTCGATGCCGTTACTCTTTTTTCAAAATACCTGGATGATGCATCGACAGACCCGAATGTGCGGGTCATTCTGATCACAGGGTCGGGAGAAAAAGCCTTCTGTTCAGGTGCAGATCTTGCGAGTGCCGCAGATGGCAAGATTGAGAAAGGGTTTAAAAGTTATGCCGGCCTTCTTAAAAAACTGGCTGGATATCCAAAACCGGTGGTTGCAAAAGTCAATGGGGCCTGTATGGCAGGCGGCATGGGGCTTATGCTGGCTTGCGATATTGTGATTGCTAAAAATGAAGCGACATTCGGCACACCGGAAGTAAAGGTTGGACTCTGGCCCATGATGATCGGTGCATTGATTTACCGCAACGTGCTCCGTAAAAAAGCCGCAGAAATGGTTTTGCTGGGAGAGCGGCTAAGCGCCGGACAGGCGCTTGAGTTGGGTTTGATTACCCGTTCGGTTCCATCTGAAATGCTGGATGATGAAGTTGAAGAAGTTCTGCAAAGCCTGGCCGCTAAAAGCCCCATTGGCATGAAAATCGGCAAGGAGGCATTTTACGCCATGGCCGATATGCCGTTCGAAGAGGCGGTCGATTTTCTTTCCGATAAAATTCAGGAGATCGCCTCCACCGATGATGCGGCCGAGGGCATCACGGCGTTTATCGAGAAGCGGGAGCCTGTGTTCAAAGGCAAGTGACTTCAGGCGCAGGGCGCACGGTATAAGGTATGGGGAATAGGCTGGGGTGGTGAAAAGTCACTCTCAACACGAAGGGATGATATGTATTTTAAAACATCAAATCAATTATGGGTACGGAACCAATAAATTTTACTGTAATCTTAGTGCCTTGGTGTCTTTGTGGCTGAACAAATAACATCAAAGTTTCTTTTCCGATCAGACTGGCCGTTTTTTTGGCCAGCGGCGGCGCTGACACCTGAAACCAGACACCTGAAACCTAAAATCTCTTAACACCCGGTTACCGGTAACAAGTATACATCAATCAGAAAAGGAGGATAAACGTGGCTTCACAAAACAAGGTCGTCGTCACGTGTGCATTGACAGGGGTGCTGACCGATCCGGTCAAATTCAAGGTGCCGGTAACCCCGCAGGAAATGGCTGCTGCTGCCGAACAGTCTTATAACGCGGGTGCATCGGTGCTGCATTGCCACTTCAGAGATCAGGGCGAGGGAATGGGTGCCTTTCCGACCTGGCATCTAAAAACCGTCGGCGACATTTTATCCGCTATCAAAGAAAGAGTTCCGGATATCATCATTTGCATGAGCACCGGCGTCCTCGGCGATGATATTTCCGGCCCGGTTGGTTGCCTGGAAGCGTTTAAACCGGAACTTGCAGCCTGCAATGCCGGCTCGCTGAATTATCTAAAGATTCGCAAAGACGGCAGCTGGGCCTGGCCGCCGGCTATTCGAATGCTTCGACACCGGTATTGTGAGAAGTGTGTGTATGTTTAAAGCCAATGCCATGTTTGAGGGAGAACCGCACCTGTCCTTTGTGATGGGCGTGGACAGCGGAATGCCGGCCAATCCGGACCTCATTGCAATTCTGAAGGAAGAATTGCCGGAGGATTCGCACTGGCAGGTCATCGCCACAGGTCCCGGGCACGGCAAAGTTTGGAATCTTCATCGGCGCTGTCTGGAATTGGGGGGCAATGTGAGAACCGGACTGGAGGACACTTTTTATCTTCCTAACGGCGATCGAGCAGACGATAACGGTCGTTTGGTGGAAGCGCTGGTAAAAATTGCACGTGACGTGGGCAGGGAACCCGCATCGCCGACAGTTGCGCGGCAAATACTGGGCGTGTTGCGGTAGACCTCGTCATATCTGTTACAATTGGGCCATATTATCTGGCTAAAAACGCAAGAAATGAGAATGGCCAACAAATGATAACGATCACCAAAAGTTTATTTTTTTTCAAAGGAATTGAAAAACATCATTAATAATCCCTTTAATTTGGGTGACATTTTCTCAAATTGAATGCCAAGGCCAATTGTTTTCCTTCCCTCATGTACAACTGGTGACAGCCATACAATTTTTCCTGGTATGCTGACCTTCATATCTTCAATAGGAAAATTCACCTGGACTTTGGCATCCTTCATGCCATTCTCAAAAGATAAAATTTCTGTATATGAATCCAGGCCGATGTCATCCAGAATAAAACAAAGTCCGTTAATGGAAACATCGCTGGAATAGCCTGACAGAAAGATGGATGTGTTTTGCGAACCGTTTAAAAGAATTTCAATCCCCAAATCCAGCTTCATTACAATTCGTCGGGCATCACGCAGCTTTTCGTGTGAATCGTCCATAGAATCTCTGGAGCGAACCTTTAGAAGCTTCAATAACCCCTGTTCGATCTTGGGATATTTGGTACATATTTTTCTCAGCTTATCTTTTGATATTCTTAACAGCTCAACTTGACTTTTGGTTTCAATGTAGGAATTACATTTCTTGTCCTGTTCAAACGGATAAATATCACCGTAATAATCATTCTCAAAGAGATACAGGTTCGGTTCTCTGAAAACTTTTTCGCTGCTATCAATGGTATGATAAATCGAATCCTTCAAAGTGCCGGATATGACGAAATAGAGACTGTCTTCCAATTCTCCAACTTTCTTTATCGTGTGCTCTGGTGGCAGGTGAAGGATTTCAAACGAAGAAAAAAGTGCCAGAGATTCCTGAAAAGCTAACCGAGAAAAAAAGGAATTAACAGGTATATCGTCTCCGGCAACTTGCTTCAAATTGATTAAAAAACTCTTTACTTCCGCTTTTGTAGGTGAACTGATTCGCCATTGCATTATCTTTAGGGCTATCGCTGCAAGAATTTTACCTTTTTCAAGGAACAAGTTTGCAGCTTTGCTATACATATCGGCAGCGCCATTCAATACCCCATTTTTTCTTAGCTGATCCGCGTACACTCTCATAAGACCAGGCTCATCAGGGTACTTTTTCAACAAACCGGGCAATATCTCGGAAGAATGAGGCTCAATATCGTTTTTCAAAATGTGGTCGACGATGCCCTTGGAGGTGCTAATTTGGGAGGCGACCGTGTTCAATTGGTTTGTTGGCATAATACACCTTTATGAAATCATAATAGTTGCAGGTGCAAACTTTAATCTAGCATCCTTTTGCAGCTCACCTTAGGGCTCCAGCACAGTTTTGGAAATTTAAATTAAATGAAAAAATCCAAGGCGGCCATGGAAACCCTATGATTTGATTTAAAAATTCCAGCTCCGCTACAATATATCGGCTATATTGGTTAAAGTATTAATAAAAAATTGCCGATGGGCAAATATAACGAAAAGTTAAGACCCATACGAAAACCATATTTATCCTGATGAATACTGATTTTAGCTTGATAAAAAATTTGAATTTTTTCGCCTATGAAAAATTTCCAATATATTTTCAGACGGTTAAGGGTGATTTCGTTCTTTATAAACCAGCCGGAATTAATTTAAAAGATATGCGGATTCGGGAACAGCTTCTTCCTAGAAAATTGTATATACAGAAGAAAAATAAGATTGAAGCCGTCCAAGAGATTCAGAAAGTATTTAATTCACAGCTAAAACAGTGCATACAGCAAAACGACATGGCTGAGGTGCGAATCATTGTTCAAAAGGTTGTGAAGGTGACCTTGGAAGAACCGGTCAGCGGAAGCATTGAGGGAATCAAAGAGACGGTCGATATTTTGGTCAGTGAATACACAAAAGATTATAATGTAATCAAAAGTCTTTTAGATTTAACCGCCAAGGATTACACCACGGTTCTTCATTCTGTTAATGTGATGGCTTTAGCTTTGGGCTATGCCTTATACGCTAATTACGATCGAGGTATGAAAAGGATTTTAGGGCTGGCTGCACTGCTGCATGATGTTGGAAAAGGTCGGATAAAAGCTAAGCTCCTCCAGGCACCTAGGCAATTAACCGATGATGAGTATAAAGAGGTTCAACAGCATACGATAAAAGGATACAATCTCTTAAACAATTGCAAATTTTCGAATAACGAAATCAAAATGACCGCGCTTCAGCACCATGAAAAATTAGACGGCAGCGGCTATCCGCTCCGTGCGACTGATATTGCAGAGACCGCTCAAATTATATCTATCATAGACTGTTACGAAGCACTAACCAATGATGACAGACTGTATCGGAAAGCGATGACCCCGCTAAATGCGCTTGAGGTTATTCAATCTGAAATTGTTGACGCTGGAAAATTCTCAAAAGAACTCTTCAAAGATTTCGCACATCTTCTTTTACTGTTCTACAACTGATATAAACCCCAATGTTGCATGAAAAATGCGGAAAGCCGGAGGACTTCAGAGGCTGCTGCAAAAACCACCGCCGCATCCGTGACGGCCAATGACGGTGGCTTGCTTTCCAGTGAATATGCCGGGACGGTCCGGAGGGCTGGTAGTCCCGGGTGCCGAGAGTGTATACCGGATCCCTGACGGGGTTATTGGCCCCGGGTACACCGAATAACTCGCGCTTCGGCAGGGTGATCGATTTAAGACACACAAGTCGCGGATAGACAATGATATTAGTTGTCTCTTGCGATTTTTTCTCTATTTCAAAGAAGCCGAGAAGATCGCCTGCCCGGATGCAGTGCGGCCCTACTTGATAGACACCTCTGCGCTGGTACCAAAGAAGACCGGTCACCTGACGGAACGTATGTTCATCGCCGCCTACCCTTTTCAGAGCACTGCCCAGCGACCACTGCATGCGAATCCGGATCGGGAGCAATTTGGCGTTCTCGACGATCGTTTTCAGCGCAAGTATTTCGCCGGGAAAGGCACCCTGTTTATCTACGTTAATAGCATATGTCAAGCGGTAATGACTTATATAGATGAGGCATTTTGCCATGACGAGAAAGGGTTTGCCCGGCACCGCTCCTCCTTGCTCGCGGATTTCTTATCAACAATTTGCGGTTTTCAGCTGACAATAATTGTCACATACAAGAGGTCCAAGGGAGTGATTCTCAATTTAACTATCTGAAATATTTATATAAGTAGATTGTTTTGTTGGTTGGCATAAAAATTGCTAAGCTAACATACCCCACAATGTAAATAATTCAACAATTCCAACAAGATAACTATCTGGAGGCGATATGAAGATTTTATGCTCTCAATGCAATACAACTGTTAACATCAAGGACAATATCATGCCGCACGAAAAAAAAATGGCGGTGACATGTAAAAAATGCGGCGGCCGCATCGTGATCGAGCCGGGTTCACCACAGCCCGGTATAATGGACGCTGGGGTGTGTAACCCACCCACGCCGGCGACTTCACAGGCCTCTCCCGCCCAACCCGGGGAAGTCTTAAACGTTTACCCGCAACTAGCCGATTTATCGCCTCAGAAGTTCGCCCTGACAGAAATCCTGACACCAAACAAAAAGGGGGATTTCAAAACCGGCCAGAATAAGTTTAAAGCAAAAATTCTAGACGTGGTAAAGGATGTGGTTGAAAAAATGCTCAGAAAAGATGAAGTGGTGATGCGAATTGCTGCCGGCACGGCCTACTATCCGGTTGAAGTATTTTTCGGAAACGGTTATCTGACCATGCTGTACAATCGATATGCCCTCATTGCCACCAATCAGCGGCTTTTGATGATCAACACCAATCATCGCATGACGAAGCCGGCCCATTATGTCTACCAGATGCCATACAGCATAATTAAGAAGGTCCAACGCGGCCTTTTCCGAAGAAACATCGTATTGGTTCCGAAAAAAGGCAAGCGCAAAACCTTCATGACTATGAAAACTTACCTTTCGGCGGAAATGAGCAATTTCATTCGCAATCACATCGATGCGACAATCCCGGTCGGAACGTCGGAATCAATGCTCACGGACTTGTGCCCGGCCTGTTATATGGCATTGGAAAAAAAGCTCTCCAACTGCAGCTACTGTGCCGTCGAATTCAAAACACCTAAAAAGGCCATGCTAAAATCTCTGGTTCTTCCCGGATGGGGTGATATCTATCTCGGCCATCGGCTGTTGGGTTCTTTCGAAGTGCTGGGCTCGCTGTTTGTCTGGTTGATTTTTTTCGGCCTGCTGATGGGTGGCCGGGCGGAAGACCTTATAATCGGCTTGTTTCTGTTAGTCTTCTACAATGGTGCTGACAGTTTGCTGACGTATTACATGGCTCGCAAAGGCTATATTCTGGAGAAAAAACAATCCATGCTGCCGGCTGCCACCGAGAGATTGGCGAAGAGCACTGTATAGAAAAGCCCTCCAATCTCCACCCACAATCTCTTCCGGAAAAAAATCCTATCCCATCAGAATTGATGGGTACGATGGGTGGGGATTTATAGGCAATGCTTTTCATAAACCGCTCTTTAATGGGCCTCTCCGCGGCCTGCCGCGGGGAGACTCATTTTCATTTTTTTAAATTCAAAATTACGTTCCTTTTTTGTCCCAGCCCGAGATCACATCATTTCCCTATAAATCGATTTAGCAGACGATTTGTGCGCATCTTCCAGTACGCGATATTGAGTGGGATGAGCATCCTGGGATCAAAATTAACGTTTTTAATTTTGCCAATGGATGACAAATAATGGACATGATCCCCTACCGAGACCGGACAGCCTTCTGCGTGGATGTACCGTGAATTTTTCTGTTTAAAACAGGCCCAAAGCGTTTTCCAGGTCTTTAATAGCATATCATTCGACTGGGTGTACTGTTCATCTACCTCTTTGGGAGACTTATAGCTGCTTTCAATGTTTACGTCTTTACCGTTAATCGTTCCTTGCCAACAGGTGCAGTCCCCGGCAAAAATCACTTTTTCATCCGGATCTAAATCAAGGGGTTCATCGACCTTACCAACGATGTACCGGACTTTTTTCATTTCCCTGTTTACGTTCGGAAAATAACCTTTGAATATGTGCATCGCTTCCTGGAGAGCACCCGGACAGCCTCCCCAACAGTAGTCGGGTGAATGCTTTTCAGGGAATGCGCCGACATTGCAGCTTAAATTGCTGTCTTTTTTAAAATAGCTGTCAATGTGCTCCATGCAGAATTCGAAATTTTGTGTTTTTTCCCGAACCTCTTCGAGTGGGAAATCACCTGACACATCAATTTCTTCAATACTCATGGGGCCAAAACCTCTGTCGGATGAGAATTGCAGGTGAATGACATCTTTGGGATCGACATGAACCATGTGACACCCGACTGTGTCGACGGCACAGGAATTAGTGCCCATCACGATAGCTCCCATGGGAAATGGTGTCGGCGTGAGCATCATTTTCTGTCCGGCGATGATCGCATCAACCGCTATGAATTTAGGTTGGATCACCTCCTGAAGATCGGCTATTTTCTGCTCGAGGAAAAGATTGTGATCTACAAGTCTGTGTCGATCATCCTGAATGCCGATAAAATTCTTGAGACTGAGGGTGAGTCTGCACCAGGGGTGAGCCTTGAATTTAGGTAGATTGACCAGAAAATCAGCCTTCGCTATCGGCTTCGGTACAAAAATGGTATCCCTTAGTTTCGCCTCTCCTTTAAGCGCGACGGGGACCTGTCTGGCTTCATCAAAGTAATGGGCCTTAACTTTGTGTTTTTTGATAACTTCAGGGTAACCGGCATTTTTAAAAGCAAACCGGGTCGGTACGGTAATCCCCGACCTTTCACCCACAGCGATTTCACGGACATTTTCTGCTTTCGCCTTTGTCGCTGAAATAACACCATCGAGAAATTCTTTTCGCGTAAAAGCATGTGGAAATACTTCAGAATGAGCAATAACCACATTCGGCTTTAAAAGAATCCTTCCAGCCGGCCGCACGTCCAACTCTTCCATACCCTCTTTAATAATGCCATAAATTTTATCAGCGTCATAATCCTCACATCGTCTTATCAGAACTTTATGTTTCTTTTCCATCTTCTTCACCCATCCTTACGTCAGGACCCGTTCTCCTTCCCATACGCCGTCCCGAAGTTAGTGCCACCCGAACCACCCGAACCGCGCCCGAGTACCACCCTTAATTGGGGCTTCTAATTCTCCTATCAAGAGAAGGATATAAACTCCATAGACAAACCAAAATCATAAATATTCATTTCACTGATTTGGGGTTGATATGTGTATGTACCAGCTTTTTTACATTGTTTCGGCTCGCTATTTTTTCTACCTGACCAGAGGTAGCAATCACATGTCCTGCTAACTGCTTAAGAGCAAAACTTGTAATTTCATCCTCTGCAAGATAACAACACTGAATCAAAACATCCGTTCCGAAGGCTAGATTATCCAGTCCATCGAACGCCACAGCGTCCCCACTGATCGCAATAATCTTCCCCTCTGTCTCACAAGTCGATACCCCAAGGCAAGGACAATCTTTCTCCGATAGTCCCAGACTGTTTCCATGATCTAAGTATTCAGTAAAAATTTTCAAATTACCGCTATCCAAAATCAACCCCGGATTCATATCAGCCACATTCCCAATAATAATATAATTTCCGTCAGTTAATGGAAAATCTATGAGAATAATACGATTTGAGGCTCCTACGGTCAGGTAGCCTTGCCTCCGGCATAGAGGACTTGCAGGTACGGAGACAACGGTGTGCTTTAAATCCCAAAACCTGTGAACGCTCACTATAAATCCCTTGTATTTTTATCCAATCATAGCATAATATCAAATCCTATAGAACCTGACCTATATCAGCCAATATCAACACCAAAGGAAGAGGCTATGGCGATCAACTCGTATGCCGACGGTTGTGCATTAATTGAAGGAAAATATGTCCCGATTGACGAAGCCCGAATTCCGATCATGGATACCGGATTTACCCGATCGGATCTGACCTACGATGTGGTTGCGGTCTGGAAAGGGAAATTCTTCCGGCTTGACGATCATCTTAAGCGCTTTGAAAACAGCTATCAGCAGTTGCGTATGAAGCCCACAATTTCTCTGGCGCATGATGAGGGACCCTGGCTGACACCTGTTGATTATCCCGGTTAAATTGAAACAGAATCATGAAGTTAAAATTATCTTGCGGCCGGACTATCTTATTTTCAGAGTTTTTAGAAGAGGATCCCGTTCGCCTTGAGACGGTTCTTCGGTCGGTCAAGGACAGCCATCCCAAAATATACACAAGCTGGTGCGACGGCGACGGGCAGCTTCGCGGCTCCTTGCCGGTATTTGTAAACGGCGAACATATTCGCTATAAAGACGGCATGGAAACCGAGGTTTGCGATGGTGATGAGGTTTACATCGTGCCACTTATCGCCGGAGGATAGACCGCAAGTCATCCACCGCTTGCTGAAGTAAATTCGAATATTGAACTATGCCGGATCGCAACAATTCAAGCACTAAGCCACAAAGGTTATGTCTTTTTTTTGTGTCTTCGCGTCTTAGTGGCCGAACTTTTACGAAAAAAGAACTTGCCAATTCCAGCTGGTATATGAAAGAAAAATATTTCAACTAAAAAAATGAGGAGGGAAAAATGGCAAACGGATATATGGGCAAAATTTTAAATGTCGATCTCAGCACCGGCAGTATTGAAACCGAAGAGCTTAGCGAGAGCGTTTGTCAGGACTATATCGGTGGTTATGGTATCGGGGCCAGGCTTTTATATGACCGTATACCAGCCGACGCCGATCCTCTGGGACCGGACAATATTCTGGGACTTTTAACAGGTCCGCTAACTGGTACGCCTGCCATCATCGGATCTCGCTTTGTGGCTGTGGGCAAGTCACCCAAAACAGCCGGCGGCTGGGGAGATGCCAACTGTGGTGGCTATTTTGGACCTCATCTCAAGTTTGCCGGCTTTGACGGCGTGTTGTTCAAGGGCATTGCGGACAAGCCGGTCTATTTAATGATTGATGAGGGCCAGGCAGAGCTTCTGGATGCCAACGATCTCTGGGGCCAGGGGGTGACATCATTGGAAGACCGGCTGACAGAGCGCCATGGCAGGGATATCCAGATATGCTCCATCGGGCCTGCCGGCGAAAAGCGGTCTTTGACGGCCTGTATTATGAACGACAAGGAACGTGCCGCCGGACGGTCCGGACTGGGCGCGGTGATGGGATCCAAGAAACTGAAAGCGGTGGTGGTTAAGGGCAAAATGAAGGTCCCCATGCACGATGAAGGCCAAATGAAGGAACTCCGCAAAAAGTATCTAAAAAAGGCCACCGGTGCCTATACGGTTCTCAACAAATATGGCACCGCCGGCATCACCCATGACGCTATCCTTTGCGGAGACGGACCTGTAAAGAACTGGGGTGGCGCCGGAACGGCGGATTTTCCATCAGAGCCGAGCCGCAAAATCAGTGACGAATCCGTCATCGGGATGGAGGGCTACAAACCTTACGCCTGCTGGCATTGTCCGATAGCCTGCGGCGGTAAGATGGTGCAAAAAAGCGGTAAATTTGCCCTCGAGCTGAATGATGGCATCGGTCACAAGCCCGAATATGAAACCCTGGCAATGTTCGGCTCAAACCTTCTGAACGACGATCTGCCCTCCATCGTCAAGGTCAATGAAATTTGCAACGATTACGGTATGGACACCATTACCGTGGGCGCTACCATCGGCTATGCCATCGAATGTTTTGAAAACGGTCTGATTGGCGCCAATGACACCGATGGGTTGGAGATGACCTGGGGCAATGCCGAAGCCATTGTGGCAATGACTGAAAAAATCGGCAAACGTGAAGGATTCGGCGACGTCCTGGCAGATGGTGTCAAGGTCGCCTGGGAAAAACTGGGTCGAAAAGGCACCGATTACGCGGTCCACATTCAAGGAGAAGAAATACCGGCCCATGATCCCAAATTCACGCCCGGTCTGGCGATGACGTATTATTTGTGCCCCACGCCCGGCCGTCACACCCAGGGCGGGGAACTGAATCCGGCTCCCGGACTCGCACTGGAACAACTCGATAAATATGCTTATGCCGGTCATGCCTCAAACCATTTGAAGCTAGTAGCGGTGATGGAAGTCTGCAATGCTGCGGGGCTTTGCATGTTCGGCTATTTGAGCTACCCGATTCAGTCGATTCCGGAGCAGCTTTCTGCGGCCACCGGCTGGAAATTTGACATGGACAGCATCATTGAAACCGGGTTGAGAATCTTCACCATGCGCCATGCCTTCAACCTGCGTGATGGGCTTAATCCGCTGGCCCGCAATATTCCGCGACGGATTGTCGGTGATCCCCCGCTCAGCGAGGGCAATGTCAAAAACATAACGGTGGATTTGAAGACGATGTCCAGGGAGTATCTCGAATTTATTGGATGGGATGTTGACAGTACGATCCCCGGCGATGAAAGCCTGCGCAAGCTGGGAATGGAATTTTTAATCGACGATATGAAAAAAGTGAATGTTCCCAAGGCATCGTGGTAAATTTGATGGATATCGCAAAAGAAGTCATTGCCGCGGAAAAACGGGTCCGCCCCTACATAAGAGAAACCATACTGGAATATTCTCCGTATTACAGCAGGCTTGCAGATGCAGATGTCCACTTCAAACTGGAGAATCTGCAGCACACCGGCTCCTTTAAACTAAGGGGCGCGATGAACAAGATGCTGTCGCTGACCCGCGCGCAACGAGAGCGCGGTGTTGTGACTGCCTCCACAGGCAATCATGGCGCAGCAATAGCCTACGGCACCGGAAAACTCGATAGCACAGGTATTGTCTTCGTGCCGCAAAATGCCTCTCCTGGCAAAGTTCAGACAATCGAAAGGCTGGGAGCCGAGGTGCAGTTCTTCGGTGACGATATGACCGACACCGAAACTCACGCTCGCAATTTCGCCGAAAAAAACGACCTGACGTATATATCCCCTTACAACGACCTTCAGGTCATCGGCGGTCAGGGAACCATTGCCGTTGAGCTTGTCAAAGAACTCAACAAAATCGCTGCCGTCTTTGTCGCACTTGGCGGCGGCGGTTTGATTTCCGGTATCGCCGGTTACCTCAAATCAATTTACCCAGGGGTTGATATCATCGGTTGTTCGCCGCAAAATTCCCAGGTAATGATTCGGTCTGTCGGGGCCGGTAAAATTCTGGAATTGCCATCTCTGCCGACGATTTCAGACGGCACGACCGGCGGGATTGAACCGGGGGCCCTCACGTTTGATTTATGCCGTGAGCTGATCGATGATTATGAAACGGTGACGGAAAAGGAAATTAGAGAAAGCCTTCGAGAGTTTTTGCAAAACCAGCACATGCTGATAGAAGGGGCCGCAGCCGTGGCCGTAGCCGCCATGCTAAAGCGGCGTGATCTCATTGCCGGCAAAAATATCGTTGTGATTATCTGCGGGGCAAATATCAGTGTTGAGATGTTGAGAACAGTCTTAAATACGAATGACGAGGGGTGATTGACGAATGAAGGGACGGATTCCTATTGCTTGCTTTGTTAATTTGACAGAATCAACAGGATGATTTGAGTTTTTGGCAACTTCATCAGGAAGCCGGGGATTAAAAATCCCTAGTTAATCCTGTAAATCCTGCCTGCCCAACCTGTCCGGTTAAACCTGAAGCCTGTTTAACTGCTATGAAATCTGGGTCGCTTTTATTTCAGGGAAACGGTATTTCAATGGGGTGAAACCTGTTTAACCGGGATGGAATCTTTTTATCCCATTCCATCGGGGTCTATATTAAATATTGAAATAGAATCCATTCCTCCTATATTTTTATCCACACAAAACATAAGTTTTAGACTATTCAGATTCCCAAATCCGAAACCCGCATTCCGAAATCAAACAAGGGGGAGCGTTTTCGATGAAAGTACTCATGGTCAATCACCGGGAAGTTCAACAATGGCTATCTATGAGCGAATGCGTGGATGCCATGGCGGATGTTTTTAAAATGCTGAGCCGCGATAACGCAATCAATCCGCTGCGCAATCTCATGTGGCTGCCGGATAAAAGCGGTCTGATCGGTATGATGCCCTCCTTTCTGGGAGAAGATCAGGTGATGGGCTTGAAAGCCATCAGCGTTTTCCCCGGAAATCATGCCACCGAATATGACTCCCACCAGGGAACGGTATTGCTGTTTGAAACCCAAAACGGCCGCCTGCTGGCAATCATGGATGCCGGCAAAATTACGGCCATTCGAACCGCCGCCGTCAGCGGGGTGGCGACCCGGTTACTAGCCGCACCGAATGCGGAAAACCTTGCGATTCTGGGCTCCGGGGTGCAGGCTGCAACCCATCTCGAGGCCATGCAGCTAGTACGGAATATCAAACACGTCCGGGTATGGAGCCGCAATTTTGATCACGCACGGGACTTTGCCGATCGGGAGGCGTCACCACGCCTATCCCTTTCCATCGAAGCGATTAAAAGCGCCAAGCGCGCGGTTGACGGGGCCGACATCATTTGCACCGTGACATCATCGACCGACCCGGTGCTGCAAGGTGACTGGATAGCGCCGGGTACCCACATCAACGCGGTGGGCTCTAGTGTTCCTTTTGCACGGGAACTGGATACGGCGGCCGTCGTAAAATCAAAGCTGTTTGTAGACCGGCGCGAATCCACGCTCAATGAGGCGGGCGATTTTCTTTTCCCCAAAAAAGAAGGTGCCATCGATGATGATCACATTCTGGGGGAGATTGGCGATATCCTTCTCGATAAAATCAAAGGCCGGGAGTCCGGTGAAGATATTACCCTGTTTAAATCATTGGGTCTGGCAGTAGAGGACGTTGCAGCTGCCCGTCGTATTTATCAAAAGTTGTCGGAACAGGGTGGCGCAAGATGGATCGAATTCAATGCAGCCAAAACAGAAAATCAAGCATAAAGGATTAAAATGATCGATATCCAGGAGCACCTAAAATCGGCCAGGCGCAGCGGAGAAATTGAATTTTTTATCGAAGAACGAGGGGATGATTGCGTTGTCAGCAAAATGCCGGTGGCGGCGGGGGTACTCAACCCTTTCGGTACGGTTCAAGCCGGTGCCATGTTGTGGCTGGCCGATGTCACCGCCACTGTGCTGGCTATCGGCAAAACCCAACTCGGTGAAAAGGGGCAGGGATTTCCTCTGGCGATTAGTTTAAATGCCAATCTCCTTGGCAACCAGCGCGGCGGAGATATTCGTGCCGAAGCGCGGTTTGTACGCAAAGGAAAGCGCGTTACGGTGGTGAGAACCCGGGTAATCGGTGTCGACGACCATCTTCTGGCCGAGGTAACGACGACACATGTGCCGGCCTCTTAGCCGCCTTAAGCGCTCAATCGCGGCTGGAAGCCGCTCCTACAAACTGGAACCAATCCTTAAGTGAGCCTTTGAATTTCAAAATCTAAAGATCGATTCGGATATGCACAGCACGGGAAAATGCGAAAAAATACCGGTGAAATAACAAACCAAAAGGCAAGTTTACCCGATACAGTTATTCGAGAGGCCAATGGGCGAGATGTTGAGTTGATCGTCGAGCTTGGCAAACGCTCTTTTTATGAAGCTTTTGCTGAAAAGTCGCATCCCGAAGATATGGCGGCGTATATGCAAACCACCTTTTCCATCGATGAAATAACAGCGCAACTGAACGATAAAAATTCGCTGTGCCTTATCATTGAATTTCAGGCCGAGCCCGTAGGTTATGCCTATTTATATCCAACCCGAGCTCCCAAGTGCATCAAAGGCCCCAGGGCAATCCAGTTGATAAGATTCTATTTGCTTAAGAAATGCTACGGGCTCGGAGTAGGCAACACGCTGATGCAGGCTTGTCTGACAGAATCCAGCGCCCGGGATTATCAAACCATGTGGCTGAGCTCCTGGGAGTTAAACAAACGTGCAAATGCGTTTTATAAAAAATGGCATTTTAAAGTCGTCGGCCGCCAAGATTTTGTGGTGGGCAGCGATGTCCAGAACGATTTTATTTTTATGAGGGGTATTTAGCAGCTGATATTGGGCGGCTCTGCGGTTCGCTTTTCAATATAGGTAGCAGCCACAGATACAGTCAGTTTAATCCAAGAAAAGAGACTCTGGCAATGTTCATACAAGGGATTGGCAAACAATGGACCAATTCCTTAGGTATATTTTCAGCCTTCAGCTTTGAACTTTCGCCTTTCACCTTGTTATAATTAGGCGCCAAAGAGTCTCTGGGCAAACTCATTGGAAAATTTACCCTCGGGGTCGTGCTCCCCGACAAGTTGTTTAAACTTCATAAAGTGTTCCTGATGCAGTCGCTCCAGATCACTATTGTCTATACTCTCACAATACTTTCCGAGATGGGGTCGCGCTCCGTTCTTCTTTAAATAGGCTTCGGCGGCGGCGTAGTATTTCTCGAAACCGGCGGAATCGTTGCAAACAAGATCGATCCAGGTGCTCCGGCGCTCTCTTCCGGCCCCAATCAAGGTGCGGGCATGACCCGCGGGCGTGAAACGTACCTCAAAAATCGTATAGGGCAAGCCAGCAGAGTACATCTCTTCATAAAGCCCAATGAAACGTCGGCAGGCTTCAAACGTTTCCTCAAAGGGCACGGTGAACTCCAATTCCTGGTGCAGATGGTAGATCGTGCGGTTGAAGGCTTCGCTGCTTTCCAATACCAGATTCGTTCCTTTTTTAATGCTGTGTGTCAGGGAAGACAGGGCGGGCAAAAGCCCCGTGTATGCCACGAGATTCCCGAACCACGCTGCCAGCAGAGCATCCAAGGAAATACTTAAAAACTCTCGCAGCGGTCCCAGAAAAGACTGCCCCTGGCTGGTGCTGTTCCAGGTGTTGATCTGGCATTTTGTTGTAAACGGAAAGAGGTAGAGACTGAAATGCTCGTTGTCCTGCAAAAATCGATCGAGGTTGTTCTCAACGAAAGGCAGATCGGCTATCTCGGTTTTCTGCTGGACGTTGAAACGGTCTACACCTTGTACCACGACCTCCAGGATGATACCCACCGCACCGATCCCGCCGATGGCCGCCTTGAAAAGGTCATCGGCCGGCCGGCATTCGATGATCTTTCCATTTCCATCGATCAGTTTGAGTCTCACGATGGACTCGCTCACAAAGCCCCAATTGCGACCCGTGCCGTGCACGTCCGTAGATAGAATCCCGGCAATGCTCTGCGCATCGTGGGAAGGTTGAGCGGCAAAGGCAAGTCCCTCGTCAAGCAGCGCCTTGACCACGTCCCTCACCCGGGTGCCGGCTTTGACAGTCAGTTGCTTTTTTTTCTGATCTTTCCAAACAACTCCACTATATCTGTCAAGAGATACCAGGGTATCGTCGACAACCACTCCGCCATTAAACGAATGTGCGGAGCCAAACACCCGTATATGGTTTGCATTTTTTACAAGCCCGACAATCTCCGCTTCCGTGGTGGGCTGAACGAAATTTTTGGGTTTATAATGAAATCTCCTGGCCCAGTTCATGAAGATACCATTCCGAACCCGACCCTCGAGCCAGACATAGTGTCCCAGCGTCAAGGCGTTTAGAATAATATTAAAGGTCGTGGCAAATGCGACCCTGAAGTAACTTGTAATTTTCATAATGCCCTCCCGGGGCCGTGAGAATTTCCTCTCACATGGGCTTGGATAGGCTTATTTTTATTCCCGTATTTGTTCCCTTTAAACCTACCCTCGAAAAAATGGGTAAAAAGAATCCCTTATCTGACCCTAATACATCTTTGTGAAAAATCAACATGTTCAAATTGAACCCGCCGTCTTGCTAGGTATTTACATAGCCCTGTAGCGGCGTTATTTTAAAGACATTATTTTAGTCGCTTTAATGATTGGAGCAATTTATGATGAAAACGACCGCACAGGATGTGATGACGACTCGGTTCCACACGCTTAAGCCCGGCAATTCAATTGCAGAGGCTGTTAGGCAGTTTAAAAAAGCAGGTCAGGAAGAACACCATAAAGTATTCGGCATGATGGTCACCGATATGGATGGGCATTTGATTGGAATGCTGTCCATGTATGACATCCTCCTTTTAATTCGCCCGAAGCATATCCAGGTCTGGGGAATGATGGAGGATGTCGACGTTGGCGGATTGGTAGATATCGCCTGCCAGAAGGCCAAATCGATTCTCGTCGGAGATATCATGACGCCCGAGGTTCTGACGATAACGCCGGATACGCATTTGCTGGTTATTTTAGACATCATGATAAAAAAACATATCCGTCGAATTCCAGTGGTGGAGGGCGATAAGATCCAGGGGATTGTATATATATCCAATCTGTTTTATCATTTGCTTGATAGGCTGATAGATTGACGTGCATACGCTTCAGACGGAGAACCAACAATGGCAATTGTTTTAAAAAAATTCGTGCTCGGCAAACTGTCGGTGGAAGAAGCTATGCGCAAGCAGGTAATCGATCTTTCCCAGAAAGCCGCTATCGATCAAAGCATTAACTATATGATTAAATATAAAGTCAATGCGCTGTTGGCGACGGACGGCAAGGATAAGCCCAGCGGTGTGGTTTCCAAAACCGATATTATGGGCGCCTATTATGCGGCCCTTCCCATCGACTCCCCGCTGGAACATATCATGAATGCACCGCCTCTTTTTTGCCGTGCTGATGATTCCCTTGACGTCGCTTTGAATCAGATGCGATCCAACTCGATTTACCGCATATATGTTTTGGCACCGAGTACCGGCAGCGTGGTGGGAGTTCTCGCTTACCCGGATATAGTGGGTTTGTTGTATCGCTACTGTCACACCTGCGAATACAGCCACCTTGCCAGGAAAAAAGAAAATCGACACGATGAGCCAATCGTGCGATACCGGGTTAGAGACGTCATGACCCAACCGGTGAAATCCTTTTCACAAAACGAGTCACTCAATCAGGTAATAGAAGGGTTGTCGGCATTTCGGTTCGGGGCGGTTCTCATCACCAATATTCACAATCAACCCACTGGTGTTATTTCCAAGAGCGATTTGGCCCTGGCTTACAAACATGGCATCCCCACAGAAACAAGCGCCGATAGCATCATGTCAACGCCCGTACACGCCTGTGAAGAAAACGAATATCTGGAAATCGCTATCCAAAAAATGATTTTCTCCGAGGTGCACCGGCTTTTTGTATACAGAAAAGATCCCAAAAACATCGTCGGCGTTTTGTCCCTGTCGGATGCAGCCAGACTCAGATCCGGCTCCTGCCAAGCCTGTGTCAGCAGTCGCATAAAAATAGATGAACACAGCCTTTGATCTGGGTTCGCAAATTCTCAATGTGCATGAGATGACAGAAAATCCGGGCGCCGGAAATTACTTTTCCAACCGGAAAACATCGAATGCAACCCGAGAAAATATTTTAAATCGCAAGCCTTTTTTATATTGCACCGCAGCATATTTCTTTCACTTGATCTTGCAGCGAGGATTGCTATACTATGGTTTGTATTTATTTGTTTCCGCGGCCCTAACGATCATACAGGTTATAATTTTCCAATGCTGATAAAAAGCTTATTTAAATATTGGACCTATCAGGTGTTTTCACCGGGAACGGTATTGCGGGAAAAATACGAAGCATTTAAATCGCTTCTAGAAAAAGCGACAAGCGAGCGCACGAGTTGATGGCCGAACTGGAGGAAATCTACCACAACCGCATCAAAGTTGATTTCACGATCATCGAAAAAAAGTATAGAGAACTTGCGAGTTGTGTTTCGCAGATCATTGACAACCTGATCAAGATGTGCCCGGCGCGCTATCTGAGCCTGCGGGATTATCTTAAGAAGTTCGATTTTTACATCCGCTTTATGCTAGCATCGCCGGAGTATGATTTTGCACCACCGTTCACTCTTTTATTGAAAGAGATACCAGCACAAGACTCCGGGTTGGTCGGCGGCAAAGCGTACAATTTAGCGATAATCGGCAGCGACTGTCAGTTACCCGTACCCGAGGGATTTGTTATAACCACGAATGCATACAATTATTTTATAGAGTTTAATAATCTCAGAAAGACGATCGATGAAAAACTATCGAAACTCGACATCCGCTCACCAGCGTTATTGGACGCCGTTTCCGATGAATTAACACAGGTTATTATAAATGCTCCCATACCTCCGGATATCACTGCGGCCGTCGAGCATGCATTTAACAAACTCAAAACAGACAAGAGACCGGATCTCAAGGTGGCCGTTCGCAGCAGTGCCGTCGGTGAAGATACCCGATCCTCCTTTGCCGGTCAGTACAAAACGGTATTAAACGTAAATGCCGATCAAGTTCTGAACGCCTACAAAGCAGTCATTGCCAGTAAATATACATCTCGGGCTCTTTACTACCGGATTAACTATGGTCTATCGGATGTTGACACGCCTATGGCGGTGCTGGTCCTTGAAATGATTCCCGCCCGGTCCAGTGGTGTTATCTACACCGGCGATCTTAAAGATGCGGAAGCTGAAGTTTTAAACATACATTCCATCTGGGGTCTGGGGGAATTGCTGGTCAGCGGGCAGATCACTCCGGATGTTATTAAAATAGAAAAGGGACAGCCTCCTAGAGTTGTGGATTCTAAAATTGGCAATAAATCCCATAAGCTTGTCTATTCTTCAAAACTGGGTTCTGAAATAGCTCCGGTAGCCAAAGATGAACAACGATCCATTTCAATTAGCAGTGACGCAGCCTGCAAACTGGCGGACTGGGGCATAAAACTAGAGGCCTTCTACAAGGAGCCCCAGGATATCGAATGGTGTCAGGACGAATACGGAACCTTATTCCTCCTGCAGTCAAGACCTTTAAATACAGACGAAATGCAGCCGACCGAATCCCTGGAATGCGAGTTCGAAGATATCGATAACCCTGTGCTGGTTTCCGGCGGGCAAAGCGCTTCGCCCGGAATCGGCATCGGCAAGGTGTACAAAGTGGGCAATGGAACGGACCTTGAAAATGTCCCCCAGAATGCGGTTCTGGTAGCCAGAAATGCCTCGACCCGTTATGTCAAGGTGTTAGATCGGCTGAGTGCTGTTGTGACTGACGTTGGGAGCGTCGCCGGGCATTTTTCCTCGGTTGCCCGGGAATTCGGAGTTCCGGCTCTGGTCAACACAGGAATTGCCACCGCTAAATTAGACAATGGCCGAAAGGTTACGGTCTATTCCGACGGCAATATGGTTTATGACGGTATCGTGCAGTCGATGTTGGAAAGCCCCTGCGCGCACAGGAATTTACTGGAAAACAGTCCTTTCATACGCAAATTGCGATACGTGATGAATTTTATTTCGCCTTTGGAACTTATTGATCCCCATGCGAATAATTTCATGCCGGAAGGTTGTCGGTCCCTACACGACATTATCCGGTTTTCCCATGAAATGGCCGTCCAGGAGATGTTTCAACTGGGAAACAAACGGGTAAGAAAGATAGGGGGTTCAAAACAACTTAATTATGATATTCCCATGCACTTTTATGTGTTGGATGTCGGAGGCGGTTTAAGCAATAGCTTAACAGATCAAAAAACTGTTAACTTCGAAGATATCACCAGCGTTCCTCTGAAAGCGGTATTGAAAGGCTTAGGCCATCCCGACATTCGTTGGGGAGAATTTACTCATTTTGACTGGGCGGAGCATGATAAAATCGTTATGAGCGGCGGCATCATCAGTCCCAAAGCCGCTATGTTTGCCAGTCATGCCGTTGTCTCCGATGATTACCTGAATCTGAACCTGCGCTTTGGCTACCATTTTGTCATCCTGGATTCCATCTGCAACGAGACGCCGGCTGATAATTATGTTCTATTCAGATTTTCCGGCGGGGGAGCGGACATGTACAAGCGAACCCTGCGGGCCGATTTTCTCAACCAGGTCCTGCAACGCTTTGGCTTTGACGTCAACCGCAAAAGCGATCTTATCGACGCGCAACTGGAAGGAGAAAAAAAGAAAACCATCGAGGATAAACTTGATATGGTCGGCCGTCTGCTGGGCGCCACGCGATTGATGGACATGTACCTCAAGGATGAGTCCATGGTGGAAGGTTTTGTGGAAGATTTTATGAATGGCAGGTACCATTTTGCAACGATTGAAGATTGAAGATTTTATATTGAATATTGGATGTATTCTATCAATTAATCTTCACTTTTCCTTTAACTCAATTGCCAGTATTGTGTAAACGGTTGGTGAAGAATTGAGTGCCTATTCGCCTCCTACCGAAAGACTATAAGCACTAAAATTGAAGCTCCCTGCAGTAAGCGGATGGCGTATTCAAAAGGTCATAATAAAATCGACAGTATTCCTTAAATATTCAATATTCAATATTCAATAGACAATCAGGAACCTCATGTCCGACTACCAACTTACATGGATAACCGACCACCTAGCCGTAGGCTATGCGCCCATGTCATATACAGATCTTGACTCAATCAAGGCCAAAGGGATCGATGCCATTGTTAATCTATGTGGTGAGTTTTGTGATTTGCACGAAATTGAGGAAAAAGCCGGCTTTGAAGTTTTCTACCTGCCCATCCCCGACGAATGCGCTCCGGATATGGAGGAAATGGAAAAGGCGTTGGCCTGGCTGGATGAAGCCATCTATCTGGGAAAAAAAATTTTAGTTCACTGCCGACATGGCATCGGCCGCACCGGCACCTTTGTGACTTCCTACCTGCTCAGAAAAGGGCTGGGATTGAAAGTTGCAGAAAAAAGGCTGAAAGGCACCCGCGCCAATCCGACTAACTACAGCCAGTGGAAATTATTGAAGAAATACAGCAAGAAATCAGGGATACTTAAAATCAAACAAAAATGTCGTTGATTTAAGTACCTATTTTGCAGAGTATGAGGCCCTGGTTCACAGAGTCGATGAAAACCTTCAGACTGTCAAGAACTCCTATCCGCAGGCCTTAAGTTGCGGCGCCGAGAGGGATGACTGCTGCTATCGTTATATTGATCTGGATTTGATAGAAGCGATTTATTTGAGCAACACAATGAACCGTTTGCTGGGGAGCGAATTCAGAAAACGCGCGATTCACGCTGCGGTCGAAAACGTCCAAATGACAAAAAAAATGATAGCCCGATTAAAACAAGGAGACGACGGCATCGAAGCGAACAAAGAGGCGCTGATGGAAGCTTACGCCGGCGAAAGAATACTGTGTGCATTAAACAACAAGCACCGGTGTTCACTCTACAACTATCGGCCGATTAGCTGCAGATTGAACGGCCTTCCCGCCGGAGTAATTGACCAAAGTCTGATTGCTCCAACGTTGCGGGATCTGTCCCGCAACGTTTTCTTCTCATTTTCGGGATCCTTCCTTGACGAGGGAAGTCTGTCCTTTTCCCTGTCTGACGCGGTTTCGGGAAAATTTGTCCAGGAATATTTTTACTACCTGGCGAATCTTCGGAAGGAATGAAAGGGCGAAGCGCAAAGAGCATAGTGCATGGCGCATAGGGCATGGGGAGCGAAGAACATGGGGTGAAGAAAAGCTGAAAGCTCAAGGCTCAAAGGAAGAACTAAGGGTTGAGTACGGAGAAAAAGGCAGCGAGCGCAGAGTCCAAAATATCTCAAAGCTCAAAGTTTTGAGGAGTTCAGATCATTACAATGCGCTTCATATGGCATTAGTTACATTTGGGCGACTTTTTGAGGCCTTACTCATTGAGCCGATTTCTTTACCGCTTGCTTTAAAATGCTGAACAACAAAATTCACCGCCTATTTCCAAACTATATAAAATCGCTCCCCAAACTTTTCGCTTTGAGCTTTCAGCTTTGGGCCATCTCCCCTCCGCTCTATGCTCTATGCTCTATGCTCTATGCGCCATGCGCTGTTTTCAGCCACCTGCCAGCACCCTGGCAACCTTCTCTTCCAATTCGTCGAGGTCTATCGGTTTAACGCAGTACTCGGTTGCCCCCAGCTTTAACGCCGCCTGTGCCGTCTCCAGGGTGGGGTATCCTGTAAGCATAATGGCGCGCATGGAAGGTGTTATTTTCTTTAACTCCTCCAAGACTTCGATACCACTTATCTTTTTCAATTTGATATCCAGGATGGCCAGATCCACAGGATGGGTGCGGGCATATTTCAGCGCTTCTTCCTCTTCAGTAAATCCGGCCACTTCATGGCCCGTCACTTTTAGGATCCTTTTTATAAGATTGACGGCGTCCAACACATCATCCAACACCAACACTTTAGCCATTTTATTTCTCCTGAACCGAAGGCATTTTTCATTCAGCTATTGTTGTGCCCTTTCGCTAAAAGACCTTATGCGGTCCGAGAAGAGTTTAGCACATGTTGAGCAATAGTTATGGGGGGACTTAACTTCCGTGTGAGAGGAAGTTCTTTTGTGAATATGTTCCAGAAATTTCGGGGTTGCATATAGTTTCCCACAGCCCTCACATCTTTCCAGAGGATGCCTTCCGATGACCTCGTCCCGGATTTTGATCGTTCTGATGTTCTCATGGTCTTCAACCATAATCACATCCGTCGGACAGATATTCGCGCAAGTTCCGCATCCTATGCAGAGACCCTCAATCGGCACGACAAAATTCACGCCATCCCTTTTTTCCAGTTTAAGCGCACCGGGTCCTACAATTTCTTTGCAGACCCGGATGCACAGGCGACAGCGAATACATCCATCGGGCGGTGGTCCCGGATCAATACCGTAGGATTTGGCAAGTGCAATAATAGTTTTGGCCTGGGGTGCCATTTGCAGCAGATTCTTAAAAGCTCTGGTTCTGGCTCTGTTAACCGCCTCACTATCGGTTTTTACCATCATCCCATTTTTCACCTTCAAAATACAGGACAGCATTGTGATCTGTCTGCCGCTGGACCGCCCGGGCACCTCCACAGCACACAACCGGCAAGACCCGGAAGGCCTTAGAGATGGATGATAACAAAGGGTTGGAATTCGAAGGCCATTGGCCCTGGCCACCTGAAGTACGGTCATACCCTTTTCCGCATCGTACTCTTTTTCATCAATGGTGATCTTAACCATATCAAATCCTTATTCTAATTAGTGGTTGAACAAAAACCAGGCTAATTTAGATTTGTTGGGTTTCGCCCTTTGAGATGATGTTCCGGTAAATGCATAATTTCCGTAGGTTGGGTAGAGGTACGAAACCCAACATAAACAATCAGGCTTTACCCAACCTACCGAAACCCGGGCTTTTCGTTCAGCACTAGTCAACATATCCAATATATAGGACTAAGAATTCTGTATCCCTCATCAGGATAGTACGCCCGGTTAATCCTGCCCAGCCTCGTGCAGGTCGGCTATATAGTCTTTCAATTGATCAATCTCGTCGCTAAGCACTCCGATGCGATACTCCATCAAGTCCTTTAGCGTCAGCATTCCGACAATTCTCTTCTCTTCCATCACCGGCAAGTGCGTGATATCGGCTTTAATCATTCTGCCCATCACAGCAACGACGGCATCTTGGGGTTCGGCTACCATCAAGTCGCGCGTTATAGCATTTTCCAGGATAATTTCGGAAAACGCCGTCGCCTTATTCCTCAGATAAGTACGGAAAACATCTTTTTCGCTGAAGATGCCTGCCGGCTGATCATTTTCGGTTACGAGCAGCGCACTGACTTTGCCGCTGGCCATCAGACAGATGGCATCGTCAACGGTTTGATTGCTCGCGATTGTAAGCATCGTTCGGGCTTTATCCTTTAACAGGGCGAGCACTTCCAACGAGTCGGCCCTCCATCATTTCTATAGATTCGTCCGAGTATTAGCTTGAACTTAGGGTGATGAGATTCGCGTAAAACGTGGTCTTAAACTTTCATCCCATTTTTGTTCCATTAAATCAGCTTTCTGGGGAAAATTATAAGGACTTAGTCATCCAGGCGCCGGAGACAATCCTGGGGAAAGCGGTGGGTACCTTTACCTTCCAGGCTCACCTCCACCAGGGCATCCGGATCGTTGATGGTGGTATCCGGATCGGTTATGATGCCGTGCAGTCCGATGAATTCATCCATGTAGCTTTCCCAGCTTTCATCTTCCGATTTTTTATATATTTCTACCTTCTGGCCGTGGCGAAAAACCATTGAAGCCCTCCTTTTTTGGGCCTAATATCAGCTTTGGATCGTTTAGATCGTTTGGTAGGCCTTCGGCCGTTGGAGGAACGCTTCGCTTTAGGTTGAAGGTTTGAGGCAGACGCTTCGCGGATTGAGGCCTGAAGTCGGAATTCAGCAGATTTAATCTGCACTTGCTGACCTCTGGTCTCCGCCCCTCCATCTTCCGTAGTCTATCGCCCTAGCGAAGCGATATTCCCTCTTCCATCGGTCTTCCCTAATCCCTTAATCCGTAATCCTTATCCTTCGCGCCTTCAGCCTTGAGCTTCCAGCTTTCAGCTTTGAGCCTTCAGCTTCCCAGCTTTCCATCTTCCCCGTTTCCAAACTTCTGCTTCTCTTTGCCCTCTGCGCTATGCCCCAAGCTCTATGCCCTATGCCCCTTCACCGGGGCATCCGCAGCGCTTAATTTTGCGGTTGATTTTCGAGCACATACTTCACACAGTCGACGATCGTCGGCAACCCTGACGACCGTGTTGGTCCGCTGCTGTACAAAATCGAGATAACGCGCCGGACCTAAAACGGCGCCGCAACTTTGGCAATACAGTAATTTTTTTCGGTTGAGCAAGGTGCCGCAGAGAGAAAGAATTCGTTCGTCGCCCTTGTCTTCCATCCTCATGGCACCGGTGGGGCAATTGGTGGCACAGGCTCCGCATAAAATACAGCGCTCTTCGGTCACTCTGAAATCGGTTTCCACGGGATGATCAAAATCAAAATAACCCATCTGCAACGCATCCACTTTCATCCTGTCACGGCAGACTTCAACACACTTGCCGCAGCGCAGGCAGATATCGCAGCGAAGACAGCGCCGGGCCTCTTCGCGCACCATGTTTTCCGTGTGACCCAGCTCGACCTGCTGGAAAGTCGTACGCCGGCGGTCGATATTTAACAGGGGCATCTCGGGCCGTTTTAAGGTCATTTTGGTGATGGCGGGAACTTCCAGGTGTTCGACTCTTCTGCGGCGGGTCGGCACCGGCGGCATACTGGGCTGGGGGATACCCGATAACCAGCGGTCAATAGACTCGGCTGCCCGCTTGCCGCCGCCGATGGCTTCAATGATTGTTGCCGGTCCGGTCACCGCATCTCCGGCCGCAAAGACGCCCTCATGGGAAGATTCCATGGTCGCCATCTTGACGTTGATCGTTTGGCGGCGTGTCCATTGCAGGTCTTTGACGGATTCCATACAGGTTGCATCGACCTGCTGGCCGATGGCACAAATGATGACATCCGCACCGATTGTAAATTCACTGTCTTCGATGGGAACCGGGTATTTTCGGTCCTGTCCTTCCTTGCTGATCAATTTGGCCTTCAGGCATCGCAGACCCTCCAGGCGGCCCCGGCTTCCGATTATTTCGCTTGGAATGTTTAAAAATTCGAACCGGATTCCTTCTTCTTCTGCCTGCTCGACTTCTTCGGTGTCGGCCGGCATTTCAAAACGCGTCCGGCGGTACGCCAGGGTTACCGATTCACATCCCAGTCTAAGACAGGTTCTGGCCGCATCTATGGCAACGTTGCCGCCGCCGATCACGACGGCATGTTTCCCCGGCACCTGCCGGTCTCCCAGGGCCACATTTCTCAGAAAATCGATAGCTTGAATGACCTGGGGAAAACCCAATTCTCCGGGGACACCCAGTTTAAATGAATGCTGGGCGCCGATGGCAATGAAGAAAGCCTCGAAGCCTTCCCCTTTGAGTTGTTCGAGGGTAATATCAGCGCCGAATCCGGTGTTAAATTGAAATTCCACACCCAAATTTTTTAACATGGCCACTTCGCGGTCTATGACTTCTCTGGGAAGCCGATAGCGGGGTATACCCAGCAGCAGCATTCCTCCTGCCACCGGTTGTTGCTCAATGACCCGGACGTCATATCCTTTCAATGCCAGGTAATACGCTGCACTCATACCGCCGGGACCGGCGCCGATGACGCACACTTTCTTATTTTTGTCCGGTTCCTTCGGCGGGTTTTTATAACTGCCTTCCGACATGGTCCTTTCGGCGGCAAAACCTTTGAGAGATTTTATCGAGATCGGGGTATCGATGCGCGCTCGTACACACATGATTTCACAGGGTCTGGTGCACACTAGCCCGCATACCCAGGGAAAGGGGCAGTCCTGGCGAATGACGTCGATGGCCTCGGCATCGCGTCCCATTCCGATAAGGGTCACATAAGTCGGAATATCCAGTCCTGCAGGGCAAGTCATCTGGCAGGGCGCAGGAGCCAATTTGAGGCAATCTCCCGACGAGCAGTTATGGGTTTCGATATGGCTGATAAACACTTCGCGATGTTGCGCCAGTGCCGTTCGCACCAATTTCCCGGCATTTTTAGAAGGCTCCGTTTTACCCTGTACCTCCAGTTTTCGGGCCAACGACTCCATGGTCGGCAGATGCTCGGTATCGGCTCTGCCCCAGGCAACATCATTCAGCAATGCCAGGATATCTTCCGCCCTGCGCCTGCTCCTGGGGTCCGTTAGCCCACCGGAATCGATGGCGGCACTCAATTTTCCGATAATGTCGGTTACCGGGCATGTTCTTTCGGGCATCTTATCCTCTCGTATACCGAAATCGCTCGGCATGCATGGTGAGAAGTATCATGTTGATTGAAAACACTCAACCGACAAATTCTATCCGAAATCGGCAACTTTTTTAGCGTGCCGGTCACGTTTGGATTGGGCTTTTTTTGCAGGATCGCCGAAATGAAGACATTTTGTGATACACTTGGTTACACAGGCCGGATCCAGGCCCTGATCAACTCGGTCCATGCAGTAATCGCACTTCACTGCTTTACCGGTCTCCGGGTTCCACTGGGGAGTTCCCCAAGGGCAGGCCGTAATACAGGCTTTGCAGCCGACGCAAAGTGTGCCGTCTACAAAGACGATGCCGTCCTTGGGCCTTTTTTGCATCGCGCCGGTCGGGCAGGCGGCAACACACCACGGTTCCTGGCAGTGAAAACAGGGCATAAATACATAAGACATGCGCGGTAGATTGTTTAATCTTTTGGGGCCTACCGGAATGATCTGGGTCAATCTGGGGCCAATCGGCAAGTTGTTTTTCGTCTTGCAGTGAGACTCGCAGCTGAAACATCCAATGCAGCGTTTGGTATCCTGGTAAATATAGTACTTGCTCATGCGTTTTCCTCCGTATGCGAAACAGTTACCTTCCTCGTAACCCATTGCTGAAAATTGGCATTAAATCCATTAGTATAAAGCGATTGCACCAAAATGGGACAATCAGGATGCTGGATACTGGTTTCTGGATGCTGGCAGAGGGAATCGTTCGCGCAGCGCAGGCGCTTGCGCCACGAATCGCTCTTATCCTTTTTATAAAATCGACAGAATACCTCGTTAATCCAGTATAAAGCATCCAGAATCCAGCATCTTGGTCGATTAATAGTGCCGCGTTTCGTCTAAATATTATGGAGCAATTTTAAACAAAATTACGGGTCTTTAATAAGTATTATTCGGCCTTTTCAACCTTTACGAAACATTCCAACAGGGAATTAGCGCCTCCGACCGGGTCATAAACGCCCAACAGGCCGGTTTCAAAACGATAATCTCCCAGTCCCTTGTTAAACCCGCGGGTTTGCCAGGGCACTTTTCTGCCGAACCCGTGAACCATGAATACCGATTCCGGGTGAATGAACTCGGTCACGTAAATGTTAATCGTTCCTGAATGGCTGCCGTCGGCGGAAGTGACCCGCACCCGATCGCCATTGGCAACGCCCAATTTCCGGGCCTCTTCGTCGTTGAGCCACAACTGGTTTTCAGGCATAATCTCGCTGAGCACCGGATTGTTTTGGGTACGACCATGGGTGTGTACCGGGCTGCGGCCAAAGGCTAACCGATAATAGCCTTCATCAGGCTTTTTCGGGCTTTCATAAGGCTTGAAGGATTCTATGCCGCTGGCTTCCAGGCGGCTGGAAACAAATTCTATTTTTTTAGAAGGCGTTTTAAATTTAAGATCCTTCATCCGGTTCCACCAAACCGGTTTATCCGTGAGTGCGACAGATCCCTTTTTCTCCAGCTCTCTCACCGTAATACCGGTATCTTCGAGCTGCCATTCCCAGAATTCTTCCATATCTTTGAATTTGAAATATTCGCCGGCCCCCAGCCGTTCGGCCAGAGATTTGAATATCCACCAGTCGGGTTTGGCATCGTTGCGGGGCTCGACAGCCTGTTTTCGCATCCCGAATGAAGGTTTCAAGCCCTTGCCGGTGGTTAAGACGCTCGATTTTTCCAGATAAGTTGCCGACGGCAGCAGCACATCGGCATACCAGGCCGTTTCGCTGTAGTTGGCATCGATGGCAACCACCAGGTCCAGTTTATCGAAGGCCTTTTTCTGCGCTTCCGGATCCGGCAGGGCCAGCAGCGGATCATGCCGGAAGGCAATATATGCTTTGACCGGGTAAGGATCTTCACTCAGAATGGCAGGATAGAGCAATTGCAAAAGCCCCGGTCCGGCATCAAAGTGCTTGTATTTCCATCCGCAGCCGTCAACCCGCTTTTCTTCCGGTTTGGGGATGGTATCCAAAAGCGATTTAAGCCCCTTGGCGCCCACATCGCCGGGGCCTTTTTGATAGAACAGACCGCCCGGGGCTTCAAAGGCGCCCATCAGCGCGTTGAGGATGTAACTGGTTCGAATCGCATAAAAAGAATCCGAGTAGCGCGCCACCATCCAGCCCGGATGAAAAATCACGGCCGGGCGGGCCGCGGCAATTTCGTTGGCGAATTCGACGATTTCATTGGCAGGAATGCCGGTCTCCCCGGCAGCCCACTCCGGTGTGTGAGGGATCACAAAAGATTCCAGTTCCTTCAGGCCCAGCACCCATTGATTGACAAATTCGGCATCATACAGCTTATCCCGCAGCACGGTGTGAATAATGCCCAGATTGAGCGCATAGTCGGTTCCGGGTCGAATCGCCCAATACCGGGTAGCCTTCATGGCGGTACCGGCCGCTCTCGGATCGATATAGGTAATTTTGCCGCCACGATCCAGCATGTCCATAATAATATTGGCCTGCTTAACGCGCAGGGATTCAAACACATTGCGTCCATATAGAACCAGATGCTTGCAGTTGCCATAGTCATAATTAAATGTTTTTCGGCCTGAACCGAAAAGTGACAAGGCTGCATGCTGGACGTTGCGAGCACAGGTGCAGTCGTGGTTGAAATAGTTGGGCGACCCGATGGCTCTTAAAAAACTGCGATGAATGTCCCGAAACGGTCCCCCACGGTCGCTCAAAGCGATGGCCTTGGCGCCATGTTTTTTTATGATTCTCTGTAATTTATTTGCGATATAATCCAGGGCTTCATCCCAGGTGGCTTTTTTCCATTTGCCTTCACCCCTTTTACCTTCCCTGATCATGGGGTGCTGGGGTCTTTCATAGTCGTAAAGCATGGCCAGACCGGCGGAGCCTTTGGCGCAAAGTCGCCCCGCCATCCCGGGGTCGTTCGGATTTCCTTCTATCCATTTCACCACGCCGTCTTCTACATCAACTTTGATGGGACATCTGACGGTACACATGCCACAGATACTATAAACCGATTCCTTCATAACCAAACTCTCCTTAATTCTAGAATCCTCAAAATGAGATTTAATGTTCGCGAATGATCTTCCCTTAAAAAGCAATAACCATACCACCCGGTCACCGGAAATGACGGTGATTTCTCCCAAATCGTCTTTTATAATATAATAAGTTTTTTCAGTATGATAGACAATTTTCCTTTAAGACTTTTCTATGCAGGTCATATAATCAAAAAAGATTTCAGCACAATAGTGCAAAATAATAATTGCAGTGAACTATTAATATTGCACAAAGCTATTTTACTTAAATTAAAGACAATCTGATCGACGGACCAAAGGTGCAGTTTTTTTTATGCACATGGTTCGGATTTTCCTAATGACATAAACCAACCTTTTGTATGGTTTATCTAACTCATGATTGGGCTTAACCCATTAATATCAATTTAAAAATTTTATTGTGATCCCCACCCTGCGGTCGTAGAAGGCGTCGGATTATTTCATGGCACATTGCTTGCTACATAGGCTCGAATACATATCTATAGGTAGTGTTCCAACATTTCAATTGGGACGAAACCCTTAAATTTTTTTTTGGAGAAAACCAAAAATGATGCGTGCAATTACACTTATGCTCAACTGGGAAATATTTGAGAACAAGAAAATTATTTTGCTGTACCAGATAGCTTCCGCCGTTTTGATCGGTGTATGCGGTACCATCCTTGTCACCATGTTCCTGGCAACCTTCCTACCGATATCCAAGGTTGTCAGCATTATTCCATGGATGATCGGCTTTAACACGGCCATGACCGGATTTTCCTTGATTGAGAAAACCAGAGATCGCATTGTGCACAAACATTTATCGGCGATTTTTGCCGGCCTGGTGAATGTTGTCCTTACCTGCGGTATTTTGACGATATTTTCGTTTCATTTTCTGGGAGAAAATCTGCTTGGCTCTAGAATGATTTTATTTTTATTAATCATTGGCGCCGTTTGCAGTCAGCTTGGCGCTCGGTTGGCCTTCAAATATCTCAAATTGAACAAAAAAGCAACTTGAAGCAATCCATATCATCAAGGAAGATGCTATAAAACCACAATGTAAAGGAGGAAGAAATGAGAAAAAAATTACCGTTACTTACCGTATTACTCATTGCACTGGCTGCCGTTTTAACGGCTCCCAGCGGTTCATTGGCAGCGGCCAAAATATCCGCTGCCGAATATAAGGCGGGCGATATGGTCACCATTGAAGGGGCCATCGAGCCGGGCCAGGATCTCTACATCGCGGTGGCGCAACAGAAAATGTTTGCGGTAAAAGACACTGACGGGGTAAATGAAAGGAAACGATTAGAAAAGGATATGAAGAAAAATAAGTTTAACGCTGATACAGCAATTCCCCCGCTTTATTACCTGTTAACCACCCCCGTCGGTGCTTCTGGGCAAGGGCCGTGGGATCTACTCCACCACCATGTTTTATCTGAAAAAGAAATTCGCCGATGTTGCCTCGGCAGCAAAAGCCATGCTGGGTCCCGTTCAGACAGAAGAACAGTGGAATTTTCTGAGGTATGCCAATGAGTCCTCCTACGGTATCGGCACCATCGTCAAAGAGGGCAGCAATGTGGGCAAGGTGACGATCTTTTCCCGTACGGTGCTCACCGATCACGGCACAAGCGGCAAATACTGGGACAAGGGCACCGCCATCAATCTGGACAAGAAAACCGGCAAATTTACGGCCTCGTTTAAATCCTTCCGCCACACGCCGCCGGATACCCCATTCGATGTGTATGTCAACGGCGCCAAAAGCGGTTCCTTCACAGTGCAGAAAAACGGATTCTGGCTGACGAAAGCCTTTCGTTATATGAACCCCCTGTGGATCATCATCGGTGCGATTCTCGTGGGCACCTACTTTTCCATGATCGGGGCCGCCGGCGGCATGCTCATGGCCGCATTCCAGGTTCTCATCGTCCAGACCGCAGGTCCGGTGGGCATCAACGCCGCCAACGTGCTGAGACCCTCCAACATGGCCCTGACCCTGTTTTCGCCCCTGGGTTCATTCTATCGCTACGCGGTGAAAGAGAGACGGGTTGCGTGGCCGGTGGGTATCTCCTTTGGGGTCGGCATTTTCATCGGGTCAATCTGGCTGGGTAAATATGTCTCGGCAATTCTGCCACTGGCAGCCTATAAGGAGTGGCTGGCCGTCCTGGTGGTGCTCATGGGTATTCAGACCTTAAGGGAGTTGATGCCCAAGGCCATGGAGAAACGCAAAAACATCAAGGCCATGATGGCAAAGTTCAACAAAGAGGTCGCCAAGGCCAAGGAAGAAGGCCGTGCCGCGGAGATGGGCAGCATTGAGCCGGTGAAGACCGGTCTCACCAACTACCGATTCAAGTTCTGGGGCGAAGAATTTGGCATCAATCCGCTGCTTTTTGCCATCCTCGGTCTTGGCATCGGTGTGGTTTCCAGATCCTTTGGTATCGGCGGCGGCTTTCTGCTGGTGCCGGCCATGACGACGTTAGGGGCGCTTCCCATGTACGTTGCGGTCCCGATTTCACTCATCGGCACCTGCTTTTCCAGTATCGGCGCCTTTATCGGGTACCTGATGACCGGTTACCTTCCGGACATGTGGCTGATGATCGCCATTATCATCGGCGGGTTTGCCGGCGGTATGCTGGGCAGCCGGGCGCAAAAGATGTTCAGTGAAAAAACGCTGAAAATCGTTCTGGCGATAACGCTGTTCTTTCTGTTCTTTAGGTTCTTTAAGATCGAAATCTGGATCTAAAAACCACGGAACAGGAAACCTATTGAATTGCTCAATGGCGGGAAAAGTCCCCCGGACTTATCCCGCCATTACAGCGGTCACGTCATTTAGGAAGATAACCGACTGGATTTACTATGATTATTTTATTAATTAAAATAGCCCTTTGTGGATGGGCACTAACCTTTGACCTGGAAATCAAACCATGGATTCTCTATTAGACACCATATGGGAGAAAATCTCCGCCGCAACGATCGCTGTGGCCGACGGATTCGATGCGCTGCTGGCGCCGTTTCATTTTCTCGGCCCGGCAATGATGATTTTTCTCCTGGCCGTACTGACCGTTTTTATCACCAAAAGCCTCAACCGAATTATCATCACCAAGCGCTATATCCGATTGGAAAAAGATTTTAAACACTGGTACAATCTGCGTCAGACAGCACTGACCTGCGAGGATCGTGAAAAGGGCAAAGCATTGGCGAAGAATATCGACCAGGCAGAACTGAACCGGGCTTATTACGACTACTTTTTTGAAGGGCTGCTGCTAGGGCTTGCCAGAAAAATCATCCCGATTTTTTTCATATTTGCCTATATCAATGAGTATTTCCAGCCGAAACGGTTGGTTGAGCGTTTCGGTCAAAGCTATATTTTTAAGTTTGGTTCATCCAGTGGCGAGCCGGTCGTGATCGGCACCGTAACAAAATTAGCACCACCCCATTCCCCTTCCTTTTTTGTTGTACAAAACCGTCCCGTGTATTAATGTCGTGTATATTGTTTTTGTGCTGTTTGTGACAAAATTCCATCGTACTCACAACTTGCCGGATTCCTGGTACCGGAATAATGGATCAATGGAATAGCGGAAAAATGGGTTTTAAACGGAATCCGAACCATAAAATTGAAGAATTAAAAAATAGATCGGATCCGCAGTTATGACCCAATATTCCAGCTTTCCAATATTCCAGCGTGTTGCAAGCTGGCGCTGCATGGATAATGCACTGATCGCCTATCTGGTTCCGGCTCGTCCGAGTTAGGAAATACTCATGTTAAAGAAAATAAACCCGATGTGGCTGTTTTTTATTTCGTTTGTGCTGATGTTTATCTTGCCAGACCCGGCACTGGCGACCCAGGCCCACAGCGATCCGGAAGGACTATACGTGCATCAGTTCGCCCACGCTTTCTTTATCATCAGCCTGGGAATCTTCATCTAC
>CALZJV010000053.1 GCA_945787595.1 uncultured Desulfobacterales bacterium
CGAAGAAAGGAAAAAGGACTTTAATTTCTCCGATGTTGTCTATACCGGAGAGACTGTTTTGTTCTACCATAAAGACCATCCAATAGTTTGGACAGGAAACCTCGAAGATTTGAAAGGGCTGAGAATAGGACTCAGTCTTGGGGCTGCAAAGTCAAACATTCTTAAAGAAGCAGAAAAGAAAGGATTTATCACATACGATATTGGAGGGGATAAAGTAATGACTTTTTTTAAACTCCTGGAAAAGAGATTTCATGCCATTGATAATAATAAAGCTGTTGGGCTACACCTAATTCAAACTCGATTATCGTCGGAGCAAAGAGCGAAAATTGGATACACAAAGCCTCATGAGTTATGGGATTATCATTTGATTTTGTCCAAAAAATTGAAAAAAAATGAAAAATTTTTGGAAATACTCAATAAGGGACTTCACAAGATGAAGAAAAGTGGAAGGTTCGATGAAATGTGGAAGGCATTTTATAGAGGAGAATATAATCCTTGATAGAAAGGTTAAACAGTAAAGCTGTATTAGCAGGTTCGAATCTAAGCGATGGAGAGCATGAAATAATTAAAAATGTATCCGGTTTTAAATATCCAATAAAGGTTGTTATCATCGATATTGGCAATTTTAGATCATAATCTCTCGCTCCGTTTAAGGAGAATTCAAAAAATGTTTCTTGTCAAAAGCCTGAGAGCAAAAACGATAATATCCACCCTAATTCCGATTGTCCTGGTGCTGGCAGGCCTGACGTTCATCGTGTTTTATTCCTATGAGCGGGTGGCTCAAGAGGGTGTCAAGCAGCGCGACGCCGAGTTGGCAAGAATATCTGCAAACCGGCTCTCCGAAGGCTTGCATCGGGCCTGCCGGATTCTTCAGGATATGGCGGTTGCCGACGACATTCAATCTATGGAACCGGCCCGGTTGCAGTCGGCTTTAGACAAAGCTCGGCCGCAACTTGCTGTTTTTGATGTCGGGGTTGCAGTTTATGACAGGGAGGGTGCAAATCTATCACAACGGCAGGGGATGGATTTTCCAATCAAATCCAAATTCAATGAAGCCTATGGTACGCTACGACCGGTATTTTCAGACGTTTTCAAATATCCAAGCTCAGGTGAAGACGTGATTTTGGTTGGAGTCTCGATTGTGGAAAGGGACGGGAGCTTCAAAGGTTTGCTGGCCGGAGTGAGTACGATCAAACTCTCTTTGCTCGGGGGACTGTATGCCAAGGTGCTCGATTTAAAAGCAGGTCGCAGTGGCTATGCATATTTGGTGGATAGAAGCGGACGGGTGATTTACCATCGTCACAGCTCAATGATCGGGAGGACTCTTAAATCCGTCCTACCGGTGATGCGGGTGACCATGGGGGAGACCGGCGCTGTTATCACCAAAGATGAGATCGGTGAGCCTATCGTCTCCGGATTTGCTCCGGTGCCGGGCACGGGGTGGGGGGTTGTCACCCAGGAGAACTGGGAAAATATTGTTGACCCCATTCGTAAACACAGTCAGATGGTTCTGATTCTATTGACAGTGGGCGGAATTTTTTCCTGCTTGCTGATATTTTTTTCTATTGGTCGAATTTTAAAACCTGTCAAGAATTTGGCCCTGGGTGCCCAAAGGATCGCCAACGGGGATTTCGGCTACAAAGTCGACGTAAAGACCGGTGATGAAATCGAAGTTTTGGCCAGGCAATTCAACGATATGTCCGCTGCCTTGAAAACATCCTTTACCGAGCTGGAAGAGCGCGTGGTTGAGTGCGGGCAAGGTGAAACGGCACTCAGGCAAAGCGAGGAAAAGTATCGTAAAATACTGGAGAGCATGGAGGAGGGGTATTATGAAGTTGACACTGCCGGGAACATGGTCTTCTTCAACGATTCGACGAGCCAAATATTGGGCTACCCTGCCGAGGAGCTGTTGGGAATGAACAACCGGGCCTATATGGACGAAGCGTTCAGCGAGAAGGTATACGAGACGTTCAACGAAGTGTATCGCACCGGCAAACCCGTAAAGGCTTTTGATTGGAAAATTGTCAGAAAAGATGGAACCGAACGCTGGGTAGAGGCCTCTGTTTCTCTGCGCAAAGACGCCGATGGACAGACAGTCGGGTTTCAGGGAGTCTGTCGGGATGTCACCGAGCGCAAACTGACTGAAAGGGAACTGGCCGGACATCGCGAGCATTTGGAACAAATGGTGGATGAGCGCACCCGTGCGCTCACTGAGTCCAATCGCAAGCTCTCGCAACAGATTGCCGAGCGCAAACAGGCCGAGTACGCTCTGCGGTTCACCCAATTTGCCGTCGATCACGCTGAGGTGGCCGCATTTTGGATGAATTCGGATGCGCGTTTTATTTACGCCAACGAAGCGGCCTGCGCTGCCTTGGGTTATGCGCCTGAGGAATTGCTGTCCATGACGGTGCACGACATCGACCCGGACTTTTCCGCGGAAGTCTGGCCGGCGCACTGGAACGAGGTCAGGCAGCGCGGCTCATTTATCATCGAATCCCGTCACCGCGCCAAAGATGGCAGGATTTATCCGGTCGAAATCAGCATCAATTACATGGAATTCGAGGGGAAAGAATTTTCCTGCGCTTTCGCCCGGGACATCACGGAGCGCAAGCGGGCCCAGGAAGAATTGCACCGCCAAAATGAATATCTGTCGGCCCTGCACGACACCACCCTGGACCTGATCAGCCGCCTTGATCTGGATGAGTTGCTTGCAGCCCTTGTCACCCGGGCCGGGCAGCTGCTGGACGCCCGGCACGGTTTTATCTACCTGGCCGAGCCCGGGGCAAAAGAACTGGAGCTCAAAGTCGGTATTGGACCTTTCGGCCGCAAATCCTCTAAATACATGGAACCGGGCGAAGGCCTGGCAGGCAGAGTCTGGCAGACCGGCAAACCCCTGGCGATCAAGGATTACGACTCATGGACGGGCCGCTCGCCCAGTTTTGAGTATAATGTTATCAGCAGCACGGTTGGGGTGCCGCTTACCCGGACCCGGCGCACATCCGAATCCGGTCCTCAGGCTGCCGGTGTGATTGGCCTGGCCTATGATGCCACGTCGGACCGGATCTTTGGTGAGGCAGAGGTCGAACTGCTGAGCCGATTTGCGCAACTCGCGTCCATCGCCTTGGAGAACGCCCGGCTGTACCAGGAAACCCAGCGAAGGGCCATGGAGATGTCCGCCCTGTTTCGGATGGCTTCGGAATTGGCTGCCACACTCGACGAAACCGAGGTTTGTCGACGCGTGGTGCACGGGCTGCACGATACCCTGGGTTACGATGTTCTGGCGCTCTACATGTTGGATGAGGCCACCGGTGACCGGGTGCATGCCGCCAGCATCGGTTATGATGAGCCCCACGACCGCCTCACGTGCGATCAGGGACTGGGCGGGCGTCCACTTTTGGACGGCAAACTCCATTACGTGCCGGACGTTTCCAAAGACCCTTGCTATTTTTACGGCGCATGGGGTTCCGAAGTGGATGTGCCGGTTAGAATCGGGGAAAAGGTGCTCGGTGTGCTGATTGCTGAAAACAGGGAGCCGCACGCCTTCATTCAGAATGATTTTGAGGTGCTCACCGCAGCCGCCCAGCAGGCCGGTCTTGCCTTCGAGAACGCGAACTTGTTTGCGGAGGTTCAGGGCCAAAAACAGTATTCCGAGTCTTTGGTTCAGAACAGCCCGGTCGCAATTGTGGCTGTTGATATGGACTGTAATGTGTCGCTATGGAATCCGGCCGCAGAGAAGTTGTTCGGTTATACCCAGTCGGAGGCAGTAGGGCGCGACCTGGATGCTTTGGTCACGACCACGCCGGAAATGCTAACGGGCGCCCGCAGTATCACGCAGAAAATGATGGACGGGATGAGTGTTTTTCATACCATTACCCGGCGCGGCCGCCGGGACGGAACGCTGGTGGATGTTGAAATATCGGCCGTGCTGGGAGATGGCCATGACATCGGCCATATTACCATCTATCACGACATCACCGAGCTAAAACGGGCTGAGCGAGCCCTCCAAGAAAGTCGTGTCAAGTATCGTGATCTGGTCGAAAACGCAAACTGCATCATCTTGGAAATCGATACCCGGGGTGATGTCACGTTCCTCAACCGATTTGCCCGGGATTTCTTTGAGTACAGTGAGTCAGAGATTCTGGGCCGCAACGTGGTGGGCACCATTGTCCCGGCAGCAGACTCAAACGGAAGGGATCTTGAGCTCATGATTCAGGATCTGGTCAGTCATCCCGAGAGATACATCGACAATGAAAATGAGAATATGCGCCGCAACGGGGAACGAGTGTGGGTGGCCTGGACCAACAGGGCAATCTACGACCACGAAGATCGTCTGTCCGATATCCTCTGCATCGGCATTGACAGGACCGAGCAGAAGCGGACGGCAGAAGAATTGCGGGAAGCCAAAATAGCAGCCGAAGCTGCCAATCAGGCCAAAAGCGCCTTTCTAGCCAATATGAGCCACGAACTGAGAACCCCATTGAACGCCATCTTGGGATACACAGAGCTGATTTCAGATAAAATTTACGGTGAGATACCCGAGAAGATTCAGGATGTATTAGCGCGTCTGGAGAAAAATGGTCGCCACCTCCTGAGTCTGATCAATGATGTTCTCGATCTTTCGAAAATCGAGGCAAAACAACTCCCGCTCTCCATCAACGAATATTCAATGAAGGAAGTTGTTCATACGGTTATGACCGGGGTCGAGTCCTTGGTGGCCGAAAAAAGCCTCGCAATACAGGCCACGGTTCCTCCAAACCTCCCGAAGGGCAAAGGTGATGAACAGCGCATTGTCCAGGTCTTTTTAAATCTAGTCGGCAATGCAATTAAATTTACTGAAAAAGGCGAAGTGAAGATAGAAGTCGATGAGTCCGACGGTGGCTTTTTGGTATCAATTTCCGACACCGGTTCCGGTCTGTCGGAAACCGATCAGCAAAAAATATTCGAAGAGTTTCATCAGGTTGACAGCTCCAGTACGCGGCAAAAGGGTGGCACGGGCCTCGGTCTTTCAATTGCCAAAAGAATCATAGAAATGCACGGCGGGCGTATTTGGGTGGAGTCCAGTCTCGGAAAAGGCTCTACCTTCCGGTTTACTTTGCCATTTCGCATAGGTCAGCAAAAGGAGTAAACATGAGAAAGAGGCCTCTGATTTTAATCGTAGATGATAATCCCGAGGCTTTGGACATTTTCGGGACTCGGCTTGCCACTCTCGATTACGAGATAATCACGGCGCCCGACGGTGAAACCGGGCTGGCGATGGCAAGACGGGAAAAGCCGGATTTAATCTTGTTGGACATTATGATGCCCATAATGGATGGGCTGACCGTTTGCCGAGAGCTCAAATCAGACCCTGCATTTCCATTTATACCGATTATTCTGGTTACGGCCAAATCCGATACCAAAGACGTCGTCGCTGGTTTGGAAGCCGGTGGCGATGAATATCTGACGAAGCCGGTTGAGCACGCAGCGCTGGTTGCTAGGGTCGGGTCGATGCTCAGGATCAAAGGCTTGCACGACAAAGTTCTCGAGCAGTCGGCTCAGCTCAGGATTCAACTCGAAGCAGCCACCAAGGTTCAATGCCTTTTTTGGCCCGAGATCCCAAAGATGGAGGCCGGCAGCCATGTTTGGGCCATTTCAGTTCCGGCGGCATACGTCGGCGGGGATTTGTATGATGTCATCAAACTGCCGGACGGCAGTTGGTTGTTGTACGTTGCCGATGTTTCCGGCAAAGGCGTTCCGGCGGCGTTGATTATGGCGGCGTTGTCTACCAAGATTCGAAGTGAAGTCACATTGCGACCTAATCTCGAAGACCTGATTGAAACCGTAAATAATGTCATGTACTATCTTATGACCGGAGAAAGTTTTTTTGCCACAATCATTCTCGGCAGGTACTGGCCGTCCACCGGGAGAATGCAACTTGTCCATTGCGGTCATCTTCAGCCCCTGTGGATCACTAATGAAGGTTTTAAAGAGTTACCCGAATTGAAAGGTATATCCTTAGGCCTCAAACCGGATACCCGGTACGAAACAAAAGAGATTTCAATAACTCCGGGAGAATCGCTTTTATTTTTTTCCGACGGAGTTGTTGAAGCCGAGAATGAAAGTCAGGAGCTTTATGGACCTGATCGGTTGACGGATTATATAAAAAACAGCAACGGTCCGCCATTGGGAGAAGGACTTTTGAAGGAAATAAAAAATTGGCGCGGAAAAGCCAAGGCAAACGATGATTTGACATTGCTTGAGATATGGCGGGATCCGCAATGAATAGATTTGAAATTGGAAAAAGATTCAGGTGCAATATCAGGTCCGGCTGCTTTTCTCTGACCATCGCCAAGCCCGCTTCGCCGTCTGTCGCAGTAATGATCTCGTAGTTGTTGGCGGCAAGACGCGCTTGAAGAATGTCCAGGTTACGGGATTATCATCCACAATTAGTATCAGTGGCGGCGTTTTCATGATGCCTCCTTAATAAAAGCAGCTATGCAAAAAACTTCCTGATCTTCGCCAGAAGTTTACGCGGACTATACGGTTTGGAAACATACGCATCACATCCGGCCTCATATGCCTTGGCTTCATCGCCGCTCAGCGCATAAGAGGTGACCGCAATGACCGGGATTGAGCTCAGGGCGGGGTTGGCTTTGATCCGCCTCGTAGCCTCGTATCCGTCGAAATCGGGTAGTTGAATGTCCATCAGGATCAAGTCGGGACAGTGGGCCTCGGCTGACATCACCCCCGCTTCTCCGGTGACAGCCTCAATCACCTTATAGCCGGCGCTTGTGAGAAGATCTCGCATGATACGCCGATTATCCTCCTGGTCTTCAATAATTAAAATCAGCTCGCTCATCCTTGCTTCCTTTGCTTTTCGACCCAGATACGGCCCCCGTGCATTTCGACTATTTTTTTGGAAATAGAGAGTCCGAGACCGGTTCCGCCCTTTTTTCGGGTACTGGATCCGTCGACTTGGTGGAATCCTTCGAAAATTTTCTTTTGCTCAACTTCCGCAAGTCCGGGACCCGTATCGGACACAGAGACCAAAAACGTTTGGTTGGCAGCGGTCGCCTCGGCCTTGATTTCTCCCTCATTGGTAAATTTGATTGCGTTTCCGACCAGATTCAGAATCACCTGAGCAATGCGTTGTTCGTCTCCTTTGCCTGTTGGTAGATCTTTGGAAACTTTGACCTTCAAATCCAGTTTCTTTTCCGCTGCCAATGCCTTCACCGTGGTAAAGACCGTTTGAATCACCTCTCCCATCGAATATTCATTGAGAGAAACGGTAATCTGGCCTGCTTCGATCTTGGAAAGATCAAGAACATCATTGATCAGGCTAAGCAGGTGACGCCCACTTTTTTCGAGGTGTTTCAGAACCTCCTGGATTTTTTCCGGTACCTTACCGTATATGTTATCAAGGATCAGCTCCGTATAGCCCAGGATGGCATTCAGGGGGGTTCTAAGTTCATGGCTCATGTTGGCAAGAAACTCGGACTTGTGCTTGTTGGCGATCTCCAGCTCGCACCCCTTTTCCTCGATCTCACGAAAAAGCCGCGCGTTGTGGATGGCGAGCACCGACTGTGCAGCAAAAGTCTGAAGCAGGTCCACGACCGGTGCGGGAAACTCGCCGGCCGCCTTGCGCCGGACGACCAGTCCACCAATGAGGCGGTCTTCGCTCAGCAGCGGTAATGCGAGCAGGGCTTGATAGCCCGCTTGCTGAACTAAAGGGAAGGGGTTGCCCGGTACGTCTGCAAGATCCGGAATCTGATGCGGAGCGCACTTAATAGCGGCCTGGCCGATAACCGTTCGGTCCCCCACACGCAGCCTCGACTCGTGCAGCGCTTCGATGAACTCTGCGCTCACACCGTAGTTTATCCGCGGTAGGAATACCCCCTCCGCTTCGTCGAACTCGTAAATCGTTCCGGCATCGGTCTTCGAGAGCTGCACCGCGTGGCGAACAATACTCGTCAGAACCGTTTCCGGATCGAGAGTGGAGCTGACTGCCTGGCTTACTTCTCCCAAGGCTTTCAGTTCTTCCACTGACCGGGCCAACTCCCGGGTACGCACTTCTACTCTTTGCTCTAAGGTTCGGTTGTACTCCTCTAATTTTTCTTTGCTCTCGCTAAGTTCCGAGAATAACTGCTTAATCGATCCCCGCATGATATCCAGATGCTGCGCGAGTACTCCAATCTCGTCACGACTGCTTTTATCAACAAAAGTGTCCAAATCACCCCGGGCGATCAATGAGGCTGATTCCTGTAATTTCAGTAATGGGGAAGAGATATACCGTATCGTGATGAAGATGGATGTGAGCCAGATTGCTGCGATAATAAGGATTAACAAGGCAATCGTGCCGTAAATTTGAAAAACCATCTGTTTTTTCACGTTTTCGCGCGACATTACGATTAGAATCTTGCCGATTATTTTTTCTTCAAAGTAAATATCGGATGATTTGGCTATCAGTTCAGAGTCTTTTAACAATGCCGGGGACATCTCCGGCTCAATTTTTTGGAGCTGAAAACCAGGGCGTTTTTTCTCAGTGATAACCTGACCTTTCCACGATATCTTTGTATAAACAATTGATTCATCTAAAAATAAGGCCTCAACAAAATCAGCTACAACTACGTGGTCCAGGTTCCATAAAGGGATTGCCAGACTGTTCCGTGCAAACTCGATGGCATTATCTAACCGCGTTTCCAGCTCGTTCTCGATTTTGTTGATGTCAAAAAAGATGACTACTGCAGCAAAAACGATTAATAATAGAGTAATTATACCGATTAAGGCGTAACTGAAACGATGGCTGATGCTACTGACTTTAGGAGAGGTCTTAGATGAAGAGGCTTTCTGCATGAACACAAACCTTTATGGCGTATTGGGTCAACCACACATTGGTAAGATCCCGGTTTGGTTACCCTCCTTTTAGGTCACTAATAGGCTAATAGAATAGATGCGATACGTACGAAAGCAAACAATTTGCGGAGCTGTTGCTATGAACGTCTCATAAAAGCCTTGTTTCAAATATTTTGAAACCGCAAGGTAAAAATGTGTTTAGAAAACAATGGCATAGCTTTAAAGTAAATTAACAATTCCATTTTGTGCCTCGTTTCCCCTATTAAAAAAGCCAAGTCACCTCTCAATAGGCAACTCGGCTTTATGTGTTAAGACAGTGTGCATCTCCCCAACCTTCCCCCAAAATGGGTTCTGCTTTAGTCTTGAACTTTCCGAATAAATTTATTTAGATTTTCTCATTCAGAGATCTGATGAGCCTTTTTGTAACAGAGCTTATTAGTTGCTGTCAACTTTTATAATATTTGCCGGGCATATCTTGCAAGATCCTGAAAATATCATCCACCCAAAATCACTGGGATACGCATCACATATCATAACAAGAAGCCCAATAAAAACAAAACTCTAAAACACAATGTTATAAAGTTGCCGTTATCCACAAAATTAGAAAGTTGTGAATGCCATTTACTAATCCAATCATAAATTAAAACTTCCAGATCAGGTTAAAAGCAAAAAAGTGAATTGCGTTGGTGTCGTAGTCGCCCTTAAAGGGTCCCTGTAAAGGACCGCCTTCCTCCTGATCGATTTCAGCCTCTCCGGCGTCCAGATACTCGTAGGCAGCGCCCACGGTCACATCCTTGTTCCAGTCGTACTGAATTCCGGTACCAATGCGGATCTGCCGGTCCAAAGGCAAATCCGGGGTGCGTTGGTCGTCGCCGTCAACCGGCGAGGTGTCGTAGGCTGCGCCCACCGACCAAAGCCAGCGTTCGGCAAACCGGTATTGGGCACCCAAGGCGAAGTGCCAGGTGTCGTCGTACCCCAGATCTTTGGTTAACGTGGTGGCGGTGGTGGAACTAAGCGTCAAGTCCTGCTTGCCGAACTCGCTCCAGTCCTGCCAGCCGATATTTCCCATGACGGCCCAGTTGTCCGACAACTGGTGGTAACCGCTGAGCATCACCGCCTGGGGGATGGTCATGTCGATGTCCACCTTGTTGCCGGCAAGCCCCGACAGGTTGAGCAGACCCTGCAGGACGGGACCAATGTTATTTAGAGATACCGTATCCTTGAATTCCAAATCCACTTCGGATCGATAGGTGAGGCCGAAACGGGTGCCGTCTCGCGGTGTCAGCATCAGGCCTAAATTGAAGCCATATGCCACGTCGTCGTCCTCGATTTTGAGCTTGCCGTCGGACTGCCCGGCCTGACCCGGAACGGCGCTGTTGTTGACAGCTGCCTTCTGGTCGAGGGAGGCATACAGCAGGCTGAAACCCGCCCCGACAGCCAGCCAGTTGTTGACCCGGTAACCTGCCCCCGGGTTGATGCCGAAGACCAGCAACTCGGCTTCGGTGGTGTAGTAGCGGCCGGACCAGTCATCGCCGTAGTCGACGCCCAGACCGAAGTAGGAGCCTGTGCTGATCCCCAGCCTGATATCGTCCGTGACGCGCTGAACGTAATGCAGGCCGCCGCTGGGCACAAATCCCCCGGCATTGCCGCCGTCACCGCCGCCGAACCCGGACAACTCGGTATCAAATCGGGAATTGACGTAGAGTCCCTGCACGGCCGCCAGCATTTGGGAACGGTCCAGGCGCGTCATGCCGGCCGGATTGGCGCCGGCTGTTGAAGCGTCTTCAGCAAGGGCCGCCCGACCGGCGCCGGCCGTCCCCAGATCCGGCGTTCCGCCTTCGTAGAGCCAAACGCCGCCACCCCAGGCCGCCGGTACCAAAATCCCGCTGACAAGCAGGAAAATGAATAGCAAACTTCGTATCATTTCACACCTTCCTTTGTTGATGAGATTGGTTGATTGGAATGCGCAGGGGCGCAATCATGGCAAAACTTCTGTTAGAACGGCCCCCACCGACCCCGAAGGAGGCTTGACGCCGAGATAAGCCGCGAGGGTCGCGGCGATGTCGGTCGGGGCCACCCGCCGTCCGATGATCCGGGCCGGCACGCCGCTGCCCGCGAAAAAGATCGGCACGTAGGTGTCATAAGCCCAGGGGGAACCATGGATCGCCGCAATCGATCCGATGCCCATCTTCTCGGCCTCCTCGGTTGAGTGCAAAAACCAGTATTGCTCCGGCACCATGTGAATGTTGCCTGAGCGCGTCGGATGAAAGCTTCGTCGTATCTGGTTCTGGACCGGCGACTCGGTGATACGGCCGGCTAAAAGATCGCCGCGGGTCAGAGCATAGGCGATGCCGGGGATCTTCATCAATTCGTCCGCCACGAAGCGCTCCACTTTGGCCAGATCCAGTCCGCCGGATGAAATGGCGTCCAGGTTCAAATAGAGATATGGGTGGCTGTGACCAGAGATCAGGTCATCCCGGCCGAATTTTTTCTGCAGAGCTTCTGTCAGGGGCCCCTCGGTTTTGAACCAATCAAAAGCAAAGCGACCGGTAGAAAGCCCCAGGGCGCCCATGTATTCCGGTGCCTCAGGCGCTCCGTGGTCGGAGCTTAGCACAATCAGGGTCTTATCCAGGCCTACCTTCTCATCGATGAACTGAAACAGATCGGCCAGGGTACGGTCCAGGCGCAGGATATTGTCTTCGGTCTCCAAGCTGGATGGCCCGAACAGGTGCCCGATGTAGTCGGTGGAAGAAAAACTGATCTGGAGGTAATCTGGTGCGCCCTTATCGTTTTGGCCCAGCTTTTCGTTTTCCACCAGGGCCTTGGCGAAATCGAGCGTAAGCATGTCGCCAACAGGTGTCAGGGTCAGCAGCAGGTAGAAGTATTTGGTGTCCCCGCCCAACGGGTGGGGAAAAATGCGGCCCAGGGGCTTGAGGTCGGCTTCGTAGGGCCGGTCGTCCATCTGGCCATGAACGTAGGTGGCGCGATCGTTCAGTAATTCCCAGGATTTTCTCTTGAACGCATCGGCCGGTTTGCCGGCGTTCCAGTGTTTCACCCATACCGGATAATCATCGTAGTAGTAGGTGCTGGTCACGAAGTGTCCGCTGCTCTTGGAAAACCAAAAGGCTTTTCCGGCGTGGCCGCCCGGCAAAATCGCACCACGGTCCTTGACCGACACGCTGAAAACGCGGGAACGGCCTCCGTTATGGACCACCAGCTCATCTCCAAAGGTGGAAGCCGCCAGGTTGCGCGGGGAAACGCCCTCGTGTGCTTTGGGCTCTCGCCCGATGATGTGGTGGCGGTCGTCCTCTGTATTGTAGACGAACGCACCGGTTTTTTGATCAATCCAATCGTTGGCGACGATGCCGTGCCGGGAGGGATCTGCGCCGGTTGCCAGGGTCGCGTGACCCACGGCGGTTTCGGTGTTGGCGTGCTGGTAATGGGCATTGATGTACCAGGTGCCCTTTTCCATCAGATAGCGGAATCCCCCTTCGGTGAGACGATCGGTATAACGACCGGGCAGGTCACCACGCAGTTGATCGACGGTGATCTGCAGCACCAGACGGGGAGCGGAGGAAGCTGCAGGCGCCGGCACTGCTAATGCCAAAACCAGCAGAGCGGCGATGAACATAAGGGTGTTTTTTCGAATTTTCATGACTGTGTTTCCTTTCATTGGGGATTCAGCGGCGCAAGTGTTGCCTCGCCGGGCAACGTCGTTTCCTTTGTTCGCATATCTTTATTCCTCCAGTACGCCAATTCACGATATAGCGCCTCTCCCTGCCAGGGTGTCTGAGCATCGCGTCCAGCTGTCTTTTGGTAAAGTCGTCTTTCGAGCTCACCCACTTCCTTCGAAAGTTTCTCACTGCCCACCGCTTCCAGGAAGTTTTTGAGAGTTGCAGCGCCGGGATCGGATGCCGTTTTATTCAGCCAGGCCACCATGCGGTTGTATGCGGTCTTTGAATCATTATTGCGGCAGGCCTCACGCAAGCGAGTGAAATATGCTTTTTCTGACTGACGGCGCTCACGCCGCCATGTTTGCCAGCGGGTCCGCATGGCATGCCTGAATCGCCATGCACTGCCTGCCAGCAGCAGCAACAGAAAAACGACGGGCAGCAGGCCTTCTGTTTTCCTTTGTCGGCCGTCTTCTAGTGTTTTTTCTGCGAATGTTTCGGGATCCGATCCGGGAACAGCGGTTATCTTGACCACAAGCGCCGGAAGGACCACTTCTTTCAGTTTTTTCTGGCTGATATCCCACCACGGAACAACGATTTGCGGCAATTCAAAAGACCCCTCTTTCTCGAACACGTAGGTCACCGTCTCCGTCCGTTTCCCGGTGAGGCTTCCGCGGGAATAGCTGTCGGCAACATCGGATTCGCCGGGATAAATCCCCAGCCCGCTGATGGTAGGGAATTCAGACGGGGCAAACGCCATTCCCGATATATCCGGGGCGCTCAGCTCGATGATTCGCTTGACAGCATCGCCCACCTTGAATTCCTGTGACGGCGGCGTCCATTGCTGTTGGGCCTTCAACTCCGTGGTGCTGATGATGCCCTTCCGGTTCTCGGCCCCGGGAGGGATTTTGACCTCGAATTCAGCGGCAGGGGTTTTCATGTGTTGGGATGTGGTTTCCGCCTCGCTGCCCCATCGACGGACTTCCACATCGATGGGAATCGGTGGAACGGTAATCGTTCCGCCTTGCTGGGCGAACAACGACATCTCATAGCGCTGCCCCCCATAGTCGTGCCCGGAGATGGTCTCGTTCAAACGGGTACCCTGGCTCTCCAATCGGACCACATAGGCGCCCGGCACTTCGAAATCACGGGCCGTTTTTATCTGCGCCCAGCCGTCGCGGGCCAGAACATCCACCTGCAGGACGGCACGCTGGCCGACCCAGATGTCCGCTTTGGCATTGCCAATGGCAGAACGGACAATAATCGGCGCCGGCTCGGCGGCATGTCCCGGCGACAGAATAAATTGCCCGAAAAAGAGCATGGCTGAAATGACTGCTGTTCGAAGGTAATCGATCATTATTGAGGTACCCTAAAACCGTATTGCATTGAGATCGCCTTTAGCCGCTCTGCGATAATCGCTTATTGCGGCGGTATTTTTTCCTTCACAGCATACTGATAGGTAAACTTGGCCTTCAGGAAATCGGCCGGTTTGGTCTGGACCTGGCGCAGCCAGATGGCCCGCATCTCAGCCGGGTTCGGTGCACCAGCTTCGTCTACCGTTTCTGTCTGCTCGGCACTGTTTTTAACATTGGTAAAGCGAATCTCGTCGGCCCCCAGCATCCCGCCGGTCATATCGCCGCCCTCTTGTTTTAATCGCTTTGCCCGTTCGGCCGCAATGCTGCGATTGGCGGCAGCAGCTTCCCAGTCCGGACGTAGGGACAGCGCGCGGTCGTATTGTTCAACAGCCTGCTCGTATTGGCCCAGCATGACCAGCGCATTTCCATGATTGAAGGCTGCTTGGGCCGTGGCCATTCCCGCATAGATTCCGGCGGCGGCTTTGAACTCGCCTGCCCGAAACAATGCTGCCGCCCGTCGGTCGGGGTCCATGAACCGTTGCGCAGCCGCCGTGTAGTCTCCCTGCTGATAGAGCCTCTGGCCATGTTGATCGGCCGTGAGCAGCAAGGCGGCCAGTGAACAGGAATCCGCTGCAATCAGACAGCTCCAGGCGCCAATGGCCACGATCAGGGCGGAAAGCACCAGCGCAACCCGTATCACGATCCTGAGATTTGGCTGTTCCTTTCGCGTGTGCGCTTTCATTTCAGATGCCATCCCTTCCCTTATCCCCGCAATGAAACCACATTATTCCCACCGCACACTCCATCCGCGACGCGCCCACAGCAATGCACTCAGCACAATTACAGGAACCAGCAGGTAGCCGCTGTCTTTCCATTGCACCGTCTCCATTTTGGGTGTCGCTGCGATCACCTGGTTTTCGGCACGTTTAATGATTTGGCGAAGGTCTGCTTCATCTACGGTCATCAATGCCAGCGGGGCGCCCAGGGCTCGGGCGCCCGCTTCGATACCATTCTGAGCCGCCAGATCCCGATTGGCCAGTGCCGCCAGAATCTGAACGGGCGGGTCGGCGCCTTTTCCGTATTCGGTTAAGTCACGGATTTGGGCCGATTCGATACTGTCGGTGATAACCAGCACGGATCCGATCGTATTTCTGCTCTCGAACTGTGCTGCCGACAGGGCCAGCGCCTCGGCCAGTGCATCACCTTGAGCCGGCATCAGCGAGGGGTCCAGGGCCCTGGCCATCTGTTCGATGATGCTCGTATCCTGGGTTAACGGCATCACCAGATGGCTGCTGCCGCTGTATACAATCAGTCCCGCCGATCCGCCGGGCCGCAGTTCAAATAGGTCGTGCAGTTTATGGCGGACCCGCTCCAGACGCGACGGCCGCAAGTCTTCGGACAACATACTGGGGTTCAACTTGAGAAGGATCATCAGCCCGGCCGAGTCTTCGGCAAACGGTGATGGCGCCATCTGCCAGCTTGGCCCCGCAACTGCGGTGCCCAGCAGTATCCACATCACCAAAAGAAGGTGTGCCGGTCGCAGCACATTCTGTTTCTCCGGCCGATGGAGCAAATGCTTCAACAGGTGCGAGGCGATCAATCCCCCGAAGTGGCGGGCCGGATCCTGGCTCCTGCGCAAGACGAGCCAGATAATACCGGCCGGAATCAGCACTAGCAGCCATTGGGGGCGCAAAAAATGAAAATTGTCCAGAAAAAGCGTCATGGGCCATCCACCATCAGAGATAAGGGCGCGCGTAAAAAGTGTTGGGCTGTCAATTCATTTTTGCGCGTGCTCTGAGGGTTCTTGTTGACAGTCTTCATCGTATTCACTGTTCCGATGAAAGGTTTCGAAAAACCAGCTTGCGGGTTCGACCTCGCTGCCGAACCGCCATGATAAAATGGTAACCGATGCTGACCACAAGGGCCAGGGCCAGCGGCCAATAATAGAGATCCAGTCGCGGTCGATAGGAGGTGGTATCCACTTTACGGGTTTCGATACGATCCAGTTCCGCATAGATGGCCTCCAGTGCGTCCCTATCGGCAGCGTAGAAGTACCGGCCGTCGGTTGTTGCCGCCACAGACTTCAGGGTTTCTTCATCAAACTGCTCTTCACCGATGGATGCGGGGTCTCCAAAAGCCACCGTGTGGATGGTAATGCCATTGTCTTTGGCGATGCGGGCGGCTTCTGTGGGCGGCACGCGGCTGCCGGTGTCGTTTCCGTCGGTGAGCGCGATCATGACACGCTCCTTGACCGTGCTGCGCTCGAACAGGGTAATGCCGAGACCGATGGCATCCCCCAGGGCGGTCTTGGGGCCGGCCATGCGGGGGGCGGTTTCTTTGATCAGTTCCCGGCAAACGTCAAGATCTTGGGTGAACGGCACCTGAACAAAAGCGGCGGTTCCGAAAACCAGGATGCCGACCCGATCTCCGCTACGCCTGACGAGAAAATCATCCAGCACCTGTTTGACGGCCGTCAGGCGGTCTACGGGGCGTCCGTCCTTGCCCTTGACGTCTTCAGCCTCCATGGAGCCGGATAGATCGATTGCCAGCAGAAGATCGCGGCTGGGCATCTCTCTGACGATGGGCGGCTCCAGCCACTGGGGTCTTGCCAGGGCGGTGACAACGGCGCACCAAACGACGGCATAGAGAATCCCCTGCATGGCATTGCGCCGACGAACGGCGCTGCCGGTCTCCGGTTGTTGCCCCGTCAGGCGAGCCATCCGCTGAAAAAACGGAATTCGGATGGCGGGCCGCATGGCTCGATAGGCCGGCAGCATCCATCTCACCACCAGCGGCAGCGGCAAGAGCGACAATACCCATATGTGAGCAAAAGTGAACACCGCTACGCCTCATGTGAATCATAGGCCGAATGTTCAAACATGCAAAAACCTCATTATTCTACCTTGAAAGCCGGATGTTCAATCGGCATTGCCGAGCGGTGTTGTCTAATCCATCGGTCTGCCAGATTGAACAATTCATCGACCTGCCGGTCGGACCCATCCTGGGGAAAATCCGATGGCCTGTAAGTGATCGTTGTGAGCAGATTTCCCGGCGCGGAAGTAAACTTCCCGCCATCCATTGTCGCATCTAAAAAGGCAAGCCAGCTGTCCCCACTCAGCGCGGCGACCTTTTCACGGGGAAACCCGGTCAGCGCCACCCGCTTTAGCAACACGGCCAGCTGCTGCACGGCGGGTATTTTTCCATCCTGCGTGTCCAGCCGCAGACGGATTTTGAGAAGCTCCTGCACTCCGGCCCGCCGATAGGCGTTTTGCCGGCGGCGAAACCACAACAAGACAAGGCCGACGCCGACCCAGAGCAACACCAGGGCCAGAACCAGCCACACGCCTTGTGCCGGTGGCCAGAACCCGACCGTCGCCGGTTCAATGATGTCATGCAGGTTTTGCAGGCCGGCTGCATCGGCCATCGTCATACTCCGTTCTGCTTATTGCACCCTGGGTGCGTATCCCAGTAAATGTCGTATCTGCTCAGCCACACCTTGTGCCGTGGTGATCGGCAGCATGGGCACCCGGATTTCCTGCTGCCAGGCCAGAAGCCGAGCGATGCGGCCTTTGACACTTTCCGCTATCTTGCGCCGGACTTTTTGCGTTCCCACCGCCAGCTCGATTTGAAGCTCCCCGTCGGTGATCACCAGGTCCTCGCTGGCCGGTAAATCGGTGGCACTGGGATCGTGAACCACAACACCGATCAAATCGTTGTGTTGAGACAGGCGCAGCATCAATCGGCGGGTGTGGTCATCGGCACCTTCGAAATCGCTGATCACCGCAATCAGGTAATCGTGTCCGGCCAGGCGCCCTACAGCTTCCAGGACCCTGTTCAGCATCTCCGGATGGGGGGACACGGCCTGATCCGCCCGCAGTGCGTTATTCATCTCCACCACGGTTTGAAGAATCCGCATCACGTTCTTTCGGCTGCGGTGTGGACGGATCTCGACGATCTGACTGTCGCTGAAAACCAGCGCCCCGACACGGTCCCCCTGATCAAGGATCCTCCAGGCTCCCAGCGCGGCCGCCTCGGCCGCTGTAACGGATTTCATGTTGACCTGGGAACCGAAAAACATGTCGATGCGCTGGTCGACCACCAGCAGCGCGGGCCGCTCGCGCTCTTCGGTAAACACCCGGGTATGCGGCTTTTGGGTGCGCGCGGTGACCTTCCAATCGATGGTGCGGATATCGTCGCCGGGATAATAGGCGCGGATCTCTTCGAAATTCAGACCCCGTCCGCGAACCTTGGATGCGTGACGCCCGGCCAGCAGACTATGCAAGGGCTGGCGGGGAAGAAAGGAAAAGCCCGAGGCCTTGTGCTGGAGCGCCAGCAGTTGGTGAATGCTTGCGTAGACCCGACCATCAACGGCGCCGTCCGCCTCACGCGCCATGGCGTGTGCGGTATCTCTTTGGGAGAGTCGGTTTTTTTTCATTCCAACGTCCATTTCCACAATTTCCGGACTACGCCACGGCCACCAGTTTCACAATTTCGTCGATCACCTGATCTGCGGTGATGCCCTCGGCGTTGGCCTCGTACGAGAGGATGATGCGGTGACGGAGGCATTGGTGGATCACCGCCTGGATATCCTCGGGGGTGACATACGCACGTCCCTGGAGCCACGCATGCGCACGCGACACTTTGTCCAAAGCGATCGATCCCCGTGGGCTGGCCCCGATCAGAAGCCATCGTTTCAGATCCTCCCCGTAGCCGTCCGGACGCCGCGTTGCTGCAATCAAGCTGACAATATAGAATTCAACGGCCTCGGACACTTCCACGCTATCGATTTGTGCGCGGGCGTCAATAATCACCTGCTGGGGCATTTGTTCTGGCGGCGCGGCCGCCGCCCCTGCCTTTGACTCGCCTCGAACCAGCCGGATGATCTCAAGCTCGGCGGCATCGTCCGGATGGGTGATGGTGACGTGGATCAGGAAACGATCCATCTGTGCTTCGGGCAGCGGATAGGTTCCTTCCTGCTCGATAGGATTCTGAGTCGCCAGCACCATAAAAAGGTCCGGGAGCCGGTGCGTCGTGCCGGCCACCGTGACCTGCCGCTCTTCCATGGCCTCCAGCAGGGCGGCCTGGACCTTGGCCGGCGCGCGGTTGATTTCATCGGCCAGGATCAAGTTGCCGAAGATCGGCCCGGGTTGGAATTTAAATTCGCCCTTGCCGCCTTCGGAGTAGTATACCTCCGCACCGGTCACGTCCGACGGAAGCAAGTCCGGCGTGAACTGGATGCGCTGAAATTCGGATTCGAGCTGTGTCGACAGGGTCTTGATGGCGCGGGTCTTGGCCAGGCCTGGCAAGCCTTCCATCAGCACGTTGCCGTTGCACAGCAGTGCAATGATCAACTGTTCGATGACGGTTTCCTGGCCGATGATGGACTGGGCCATCTGGGCTTTAATCTGCAAAATTGACTCACGTGTGTTCATGGGATCCTCTCAAATTCGACCTCGAATTGCTGCTTGATTGCGGCCTGGAAATAGATGCCCACCAGTCGATCTCTGACCGGATCGTATGCCAGCGTGTAGGTAGAGCCGGGATAATTCGGCGCGCGCAGCTCGACAAAAGCGCCAAGGTGACCCTCCTGATGTTTCCAGGCAGCCCGCGATACATGGATCGGGTGCGGATTAAAATAGGCCGCTTTCAACCGGCCGTCCGGGCCGGGATCGCTCAGTTGCAGGATGTAGCCGCCGTCGGGCCGCAGCCAACGCCCCACCAGCTTGGCCGGGTCCGGGCCGGCCGCCGAGGTGGTTTCGGCATGGGACCAGAATGGATAGGCGCCGTATGCCTGAACAAACAGCCCTGCCGACAAGATAGCGGCAAAGCAAAAGGTTTTTGTTGCAGACCAAAGTTTCATTGTGTCCTCATCGCATGGAAAACGCTTTTTGGCCGGGGCACTGGATTCATTGGCGGGTTTGAATCGATTGGCTTGGCCGCGTCCATCCATTGCGGGCGCGTGGTCAAGCCTTCAATGCCAAGCCACCAATGTTTTGGAATGCCACGATTTTTCATCCGCTGCGGGAGCCAATCGGCCTCCCGGCCGGGAAGACCGAAAACCCGACGGATGTTTTAGGGCCGGCGGACGCCTGGCGTACCGCCGGCATACTGATTGCACAAACCCTTCCCTGAGTTAGTCGGAATTTGCATAAGCCCTTTTTTGCGAATCTGCTCCAGAATTTTCAGGGCCTTCAGCAAACGGCAGTTTATGTCCCCGGCATTTAACACCATCCCTTCCTGGAATGTCCTGGAATGGATAACCATCCAAGCTAGCGATAAATTTCTGTATCTCCACCTGAATCGGGACGAACAGCCACATGTTGTCCACCATCCATCGCACGTACATCTCCGACTCTTCCCAGGCATGTTCGTAAGGGTCGGCCTTCAGATGGACAATTGCCGGCCATGCGGTTTCGTTGCGGATTGCGTCGTTGATTGCGCCATCGAGTTGCGCGAAATGAACCTTCCAGTCATTCCAGCGTACTGCGTTCAACTCTCCGCCCTGGCCGAAGTAGAAGATCTGTTCGCGCGGCCCCTTGTCGGTCTCGCCTTTGAATCGAGGCAAGAAGTTGTAACCGTCGATATGCACCTTCCACTGCTTGCCATTGGCGGTGTGGCCTTTCTTGACCTTCTCGACGATGTCAGGTTCGCCCACCGCCGCCATCAGGGTCGGCATCCTGTCTTCCTGGCTGATGATGTCATTATTCTTGGTGCCGGGCTCGATTACCCCGGGCCATTTCACCAACAGCGGCACACGGAAGCCGCCCTCCCATGTGGTGCCCTTCTCGCCCTTGAACGGGGTGATGCCGCCATCTGGCCAGGACACGGTTTCGGCCCCGTTGTCGGAGCTGTAGATGATGATGGTATTCTCGGCGATGCCAAGTTCATCGAGCTTGTCAAGCAAAGTCCCCACGTGATCGTCATGTTCGACCATGCCGTCCGGATAGAGGCCGATGCCGGTAAGGCCTTCGGCTTCTTTTTTCAGACGCGTCCAGACGTGCATGCGCGTGGTATTCATCCAAACGAAGAACGGCTTCTTCGCCGCGTGAGCGCGGTCGATGCAACAAAAACCGGCTTCTCGATGTCAATCGGCGGACGGCGAAAAACATCGACGTTTTTTGTTACGGTTAATATCGACGGCAAAGCAAGGCTGCCAAACGAAAAGATTGGCGCCCGGCGGGTGTAATCCCAAACTACTGGGTTGGGTTGCTCTGCAAGGTCTGCAGTACCTGGTCGAGATTGAAGCTGCCGGGCTTTTGCCGCGGCGGAAACTCCTTATAGGTTGCCAGGTGCTGTGCCACATAACTGACGGCGGGGAGGATCAGATAGGCGCGCTCGAACCGCCACATATTGTACATTTCCGCCTCTTGATCGGCGCGCTCGAAGGGGTCGCCCCGCATGTCGATCAGCTTCGGCACGCGCAGGGTCACCAGGGGCTCCTGCCAGACCTCGAAACCATGCGCGCGCTGCTCCATGAACACCATCTTCCAGCGGCCGTAGCGCAAGCCGGTGAGGTTGCCGTCATCGGACCAGAAGAAGAACTCCTTGCGGGGACCCTCCTCGACTTCGCCCTTGAAGTAGGGGAGCATATTATAGCCATCAAGATGAACCTTGAAATCCCTGCCGTTGGCCTGATGGCCCTTGAGCAGTTTCTCCTTGATGTCCGGCTCACCGACCGCGGCCATCAAAGTCGGCAGCATGTCTTCGTGTGAGAACACATCGTTGTATGTGCTGCCGGGTTTGATGACACCGGGCCATTTGATCAGGGTTGGCACCCGATAACCACCATCCCAGTTCGAGTTTTTCTCGTTGCGGAAAGGGGTGGTGCCGCCATCAGGCCAACTGAAGGTCTCGGCTCCATTATCGGTGGAATACATGACGATAGTGTTCTCATCCAAACCAAGTTCCTTGAGCTTGTCGAGAAGTTGACCTATGTGGTTGTCATGCTCGGCCATCCCATCGGCGTATATGCCGAGGCCTGTCACCCCTTCAGACTCTTTCTTGAGGTGGGTAAACACGTGCATCCTTGAGGAGTTCCACCATAACAGGAATGGTTTGCCCGCTTTTTTTGCGCGTTCCATGAAGTCGATTGCACCGGCGGTGACTTCCTCGTCGATCGTCTCCATGCGCTTTCGGGTCAGCGGACCGGTATCCTCGATCTTGCCATCCGCGGTGCTGTGGATGACGCCGCGTGGCCCGAACTTCTTCTTGAATTCGTCACCCTTCGGATAGTCGGCATGTTCCGGCTCTTCCTCGGCGTTGAGGTGGTAGAGGTTGCCCTGGAACTCGTCGAAGCCGTGATTGGTCGGCAGATGCTCGTCCAGATCGCCCAGATGGTTTTTGCCAAACTGGCCTGTCATATAGCCGTGGTTCTTGAGCAACTCGGCCAGAGTCGGATCTTTCTCGGAGAGGCCTTCCTTGGCCCCCGGCAAACCGACCTTGAGCAGCCCCGTGCGAAACGGGCTCTGCCCGGTAATGAACGCCGACCGACCGGCGGTGCAACTCTGCCCGCCATACCAATCGGTAAACATCGCACCCTCGTTGGCGATGCGGTCGATGTTCGGTGTCTTGTAACCCATCATGCCGTGATTGTAGGCGCTGATATTGAACCAGCCTATGTCATCTCCCCAGATGACCAAGATGTTGGGTTTGTCCGCAGCTGCGGCCAAACCGCTGATCGCGACAATCGCTAGCAAGCATAAGGCCATGCAAAAATAGATAAATGGTCCTTTTCTCAGATTCATTGTACGCCCTCCTTTCGTTTGATTTATTGATTTTGAAGTTCTAATGTGGAGCATTGTCTTATCTGGCAAATATTATATCTATCTAGAATTATTTTAGATTTGTCAAATCATTTTATAATTGAAGACACCATGGATTGCTGGTAATTTCATGGAGTATTGCAGTAGGTGAATTTTTGTGTGGGGTAAGATTTCTAATTCTTCAGGAAAAGTATTACCACTCGATAGCGGGTCAACAAATTTTTCTTGATAGTCCTCGAATTTAATCTTTGTACATTTGCTATGGCATTCTACAATATTTCGTAAGAGTGCGAATTGTGGATGCCTCAATATATCATCTGAGGCATGCCTGTAACTGCTTGGTTTGCGAATTAAAGAATCCGAGCCCAGCTTCCGGCCCGTAGGGCCTACAGCCCGGAGGGAGGACCAGAATTTCAATATTGAATTAAATCCATAAGTTTCCAAAATTGCCATTAAAAAGGGAAGCCGATAAAGCTTCCCTTTTTTGCTTTTATTTTCGATAATTACTTAAAAATTCCGCCCGGCATACTCATTGTAGGCCATGGCCACCGTACGATACACCAGATGAGATAGCTTCGAAAAGGGCAGATAGACGATCATGCTGAAAACCAGCATGAGATGAATGTAATATAACACGTAACAAATAAAGGCCCAGCCGGCAAGTCTGGTCAGCTCGGTCGCCATGCCGCTGACGCCCAATCCGAAAGCAAGATAAACGAGGTACCAATCCCAGTAACCGGATACCTGATCTTCCTTAGCCTTGCGGTTTTTGATCAAAAGGGTGGTTCCAACGATAATGGCAATACCACTCAGATTGGCCAGCCATTTGACGGGATTCAGTTGAGACCAGGGTCCATGTAAAGGACCGTCGGGAAGTAAATAGGAGCCATAGAGCACTAGAAAAATAATACTGGTCACGATAAAGCAGCCGATAAAACCATACATCGTCAACAGGTGGGCAACTTCACGTTCGTTATTCTCCGTGCAATCCGAAAACTTATAGAACCCGGAACCATAACCATATCCACCAGCCAGGTGGATATAAATTTGTAATGTTTGATCCCTTCGCTGGTATCCGGAGTAAAATCGAGCAGACCGGTAATTAGTCCAATCACAAGAAACAAGACGGCCGGAATTGCCAGTAAAATCGGCAGTTTTTTAGGATCTTTCAAGGCTTTGGCCAAGGCTTTCGGCTGGGCGTACTCCGAAATCGTGTATGAACGCACGGCCGCCAGCACATCTCCCGGTTTGGCCTCCCGCGGGCAGAGGGTCGAGCAATCGCCACAGTTGTGGCACAGCCAGATGTCGGAATTACCCACAAGCTTGTCTTTCAAGCCCCAGGATGCCGCAATCATCTCCTTGCGAGGAAAGGGTTTGGTGTCCGGAGAAATCGGACAGGCCACCGAGCAGGTGGCGCACTGATAACACTTTTTCAAGTCCTCACCGCCCAGAGCCCCCACTTCCTTGATAAAATCTAAATCAGGCTCGATAAGGTATGCTTCCGTCATATTTCTACCTCCCATTACAATTGAATAATGAAGATTGAAGATTGAAGATTGAAGAAAACGATTTCTCTTAGATTGTCATTCGTCATTCGTCATTCCTTAGAATCCCTTGAACGGGTTCGGACCCATTTCCTCAACCTGGGCCGCAAAATCATCGATGATTTGTGGAATCTTGTCATACTCATCAATCGCCACCTGGAACTGGGCAACCCGCTCTTCTTCCAGCGCCAGACTCGACAGAGCTTCACCGATCTTTTTCATCCGGATCTCGGCAAGTTCGCTGCCTTTTACAAAGTGGCACTGGTAGTCATCGCCGTGCTTGCAGCCTAGCAGAAAAACACCGTCCATACCTTGGGCGAGGGCATCCTTGATCCAGATCACGTTGACAGATCCTAGACATCTGACCGGGATAAGGCGCACCTCCGCCGAATACGTCATCCGGTTCAGCCCGACAATATCCAAGGCCGGGTAGGCGTCGTTTTCACAAACCAGTCCCAGAATCCGCAAGGGCGGTTCGTCAAAATCGTCTTCGGAAGGCACACCGATGGCCTTGACCATGGACCCGATACTGTCAATGCTGTAATCGACAAAGTTGATAATCCGCTCCGGGCAGCATCCCATGCAGGTGCCGCAGCGCCGACAGCGCGCCGGATTGGGTTTGGGCGTTCCCTTCTCATCATCATCAATGGCCCCGAACGGGCATTCCTCGGTACAGCGCTTGCACTGGGTACAGCGCTGGAAGAAAAAGTCGGGAAACGTCATGTCACCGGATCTCGGATGGACTGAAATACCCCGGTTAACCGATTCAAGGCACTGGATGGCTTTTAGAGTTGCACCGGATGCATCTTCGATGGATTCTTCCACCGTCATGCTGCGCCGAATGCCGCCGGCCGCATAAATACCGGTTCGCTGGGTTTCATAGGGGAAGCAGATAAAGTTAGAGTCCGCATAGTCATCAAAAAGCGCATTGTCGCGGAATCCCGGTCCCTGACGGTAGGCCAGATTAACCACCGGGTCGTCTTTGGTGACCGGCACCATACCGGTGGCCAGCACCACCATGTCGGCTTTGACCTGAACTTTTTCCCCCAGCAGGGTATTGTCGGCTTCGACAATCAGTCCGTCACCGTTCTGGGAAACACCGGTGACTTCACCTTTTGTTAGAAAGATTCCGGTATCCTGCTGGATATTTTTGTAAAAATTTTCGGTAAGACCCAGTGTGCGCATATGTTGATAAAAAACATAGGCTTTACCGTCCGAGAAATCTTCGCGCACGTACTTGGCCTGTTTGAGTGCAACCAGACTGGTCACGGCGCCTGCATAGGCAAAGTCTTTGTCGTCTCCCTGCCCGGGGCTCTGAATGAAAACCACCGATTTGGCTTCTCTGCCGTCGGAAGGCCGTGTGATTTTGCCGTTGGCGGCGATTTCTTCAAACTGGTGATTGGTGACAACATCAGCAACTTCACCAAAACCGAGATGGGCAAATTCCCCCTCTTCGGGCTGATAGGGGCGCCATCCGGCAGCCAGGATAACGGCACCGAACTTTTCACCGTCCGGATCAAGGGTCAAAATATCCTTCTTGCCCTCGTTGTACTCCATGAACTTTTCA
>CALZJV010000054.1 GCA_945787595.1 uncultured Desulfobacterales bacterium
TATTTACTGACACCTGAAACCTGACACCTGAAACCTTGAACAGATTTGATCTATGGCAGAGCCGATCACCTCTGACCTGGCCCTGAGGACCAGGTTTTCAATGTTAGAATAAATTACGGAGCGACACGCGGCGCGAGCGACATCATTATTCGATGTTCAGCGTTGAACGTTCGATGTTCGACCTGACCGCAATGCCTTGGAACCGGTGTGAGTCCAATTCAACCCTTAGATAAATATCCATGTTTACATCGATCCAACGCACAATGCATGGCAGGCGGGTGTCAAGTCTGTTCGAGATATCGTTGGGTTGCCCTTTTATTTTCCATATAGAGCAACAGAAGGACGAAGCAGGACAGCACGATAGACAACGATTTTAGTGCAAGCTTAACCGGTCTTATGATTTCGGGCCTGATCGCCGACTCTTTTCTCTCTATGGATTCGGCCAATCTTTCTACGGAAGCCGCCACGGCACTTATAAAAGTCACGGCGTTTTCCCTGACCGCAACTGGAGTTTCCTTTGCAGCTCCGCCCTGTTTCTTTTCCCCGCCGGGGAGGCTTTTCTGATGCGGAGCTGCATTTCCATGCTCGACTGCCCCTGAGGATGATTCTTCTCCGATCCCAAGTGCAGCCTGTTTGAAACCGGAATATGGCGGTTCAGCGGGGGGTATAAGAACCGGTTCGCCGGATAGGAGAGGTTGCACCGGTGACTGAGCATTCGATTCATGATTCACCTGCCGTGATTCATCCCGCACCGATGGTTGTTCCGTTGCACCGGCAGTTGAATTTTTTAGAGGTGAGGACCCATTTGCCGGCTTGGCCTTCTCATCCTCTGTTCGTGCTTCGGGCGGCCCTTGAGAGGGAACGACATGGGTCGCTTCTCCGGCAATGGGAACATCCCGCTTTGAATCGGTAATCGATTCATCTTTAGCGCTCCGAAAATTATTGCGGATCGATAGTTTTTCAATGACACGAACCCGTGAGGCCTTTGCCGGCGGGGCTGGATTCAATGAATTTTCCTTGTTATCTGCCGGCCGGACTTTGGGCGGTGATTCTGCAGGATGGATCACCTGCGTTTGTCCCCCACCCTGTTTCCAGCGCTTTTGGTAGAATTTCCTCTAGATAGGAGGCAGACTCCATTTCCAGCGCTCTTGGCAGAGTTTCCTCTAAATACGAGGTAGACTCTGTTGCCAGCGCTTTTGGCAGAGTTTCCTCTAAATACTCGGCGGACTCCGTTGCCAGCGCTTTTGGCAGAAATTCCTCTAAATACTTGGCATACACCCAGCCTTTACCGTGGGTTTCTCCTTCGACATCAACCTTGCGCCAAAGTCCTTTCTTCTCGATTATCCTGACTTTGCGGCCCTTCGGGACGATACTCAGGATAACCTCGTTAGGACCGGGATTCCTTCTTAGATTGACCCTTGCAGTCGCCTTTGCATCCCATTTTTCCGAGGTTTTGGCAGCAGCTGCCCAGCTTATGAGTATGCCCATGGCAAGAACAATTATGAACTTATGGGAGCCATTTTTTCTGATTTTCATCTAATGTCCTTCTATAGTTCCCAAATTTCTTCCATGAGGTTTGTTATTCATTTCAGTCAAGATTTTGACAGTTGCAGCAGAAAATATTCAAGGGCCTTAATATCTTATGGCTGATCGCAACAGATAGCCAACAGAGCCATTATCCATGCGTGGATTTTGTGCTCAATAATTGCGTGATGACAAATGCATGTTTCATGCCACTAAAACCATCCAAAAATCCCGAAAGTTGCCCGAATGAGATCCTGGCATAAAGGACCAGATTTTCGATGTTAGAATAAACGCCGCGGACGTACCTCAGGCGGGACTGGCTAGAAACTCATTGGGTGTCAGAATGCTGCCGGCAAATTTATCTTTGAAGTGCTCATTGTCCCAGGTAACCAAGGTTGAAACAAACGAAAGGTATTTCTCGGCGATGGAGATCATCAATGCATCACCGAAGGAGGTTTTTTTGCATAATACACTAAACAGACGATTGATTTTTATGCTTGGAAAATCACTTTGAAGATCCGGCTCAGGTAAAACGGTAATATTGTATCTGTCTTGAAAAAAAGTCCATAAATCAAGTAATTGATCCTGGTTTAGATTAAAAGATAGGATACCGCAGAGTTCCAGCAAATTGACGATGGTAGTAAAACCGCTGCCGCTTTGCGCCACAGAAGAAAGAAAGGATTGGTTCAACTTAAAGTTGGTGTCTCTTTTGTACCGAAGATCAATTACAAAAATATTTGTGTCGATCAATATCAGTTCCTGTTTCGAACCCATCCGGTTGCCTCGCGCCAATTGTTAAATTCAGGACTCGTGCTGTCGAGAGTTGATTCGATACTATCCCAGGCTTTTACTGAGTCGCTTACCTTATTTAATTTCTTTATATCTTTGTCGGTGGTAGGCTCAATAACAGCAAGAGGTTTTCCCCGATATGTCAGCGTAAGTCGTTCACCGGATTTGATACGTTTGATGACTTCTCCTGTTTTTTGCTTGAGCTGCTTAGCTGTTATGGTACCCATACAATGCCTCCAAGTATTCACTTTAAAATAAAGTATCTACTTTAAATCTCTTTGTCAACAAATTTGTTACTTAATTGAAGGGACGGGGAGTTTTCAGCGCAAGCCTATGATTAGAGCGGAGTGGATGATCGCCACCGAAATCGAATGCTGTCTGAGACCATTAGGGATCGTTATAAATGAACAGCTTGGCAATGCGGCTTTTATCTAACTCCAAATCCCGGCATTGCGCACAATCTTCCGTTTGATTTTAATTACTGTTCATTTATTACGAAGCCTTAAGGTCGAGTTCATGCGGTTTCGGCGGTGATTATCCATGCAGCGGGTCGGCTTTGAGAAACTCCCCGACCCCTCACTTAATTAAGGCCATCTGATTCGCTATTCTGGAAAACCAACATATATGCTAATGATAATTGTTTTCTGGATATTCCCCTTTGGTGAATTCAAAGGATGGAGTCGATCCCCACCCTTGACGCCTTGGCTCTCAAGCCCTCATGCCTTTGCAACGTTAAGGTTGAGAAGTTTTCGGGCGACAACATCTGCAATAAGAAGCAGTAAAAAGATCATCATAAGGTAGGGCCAGATGGAGGTTTCAGAATGTCTTGAATCAGACTTATCTTTAAAAAAATCGGCGGGAATTTGGTCGCTGGATAGCACCCTGCCTTTGGTCGTTGAGGCCAGGTCTTCCAGTAAGTCTTCATTCACAGCGGTGCGGTTAAATTCTTCGGCATATGGAATGCCAAAGCCGAATGTCTGGGGAGTTTCGGCATAGGTGCCTGAGTTGCTGTAGACGCTAAAATGGTAAGCACCTATTTCTTCTGCGGGAAAGGTGCCGACATATCTACCCGGCGCTATTTGCTCCATCGCAAAGGTTTGATCCTTACCCGATGGTAACAGAACATTGGTGTTCAACTCCAGATGGTTTACAAAACGGTTTTGATCGGTGGTAACGTCCACCAGGAAATTTCCCTTTTCCCCTTTGATATCTATGGCAGAAAAAAAACGCTTGCGGGTTTCTTTACGTTGGGCCCACTTTACCATCTGGGATGCAAACTTGCCGTAATGCTCCCATTTGATCCAGTCTTTACCCCAGCGATTTGAGAGATCGGAAGTAAATGCAACACTGCGCCCCAGCCCATATTGCCATGCAGCCAGCAGCGGACCCTGCTCGGTTTCAATCAACAGTTCGGATCCCGGTTTGGGATAGGTTACCACCTGACCATAGATAGCCGGCAGCTTATCGTAAACCAGACCATGCAGAATTTCATTGGATGATTTTGCAACCGGTTGCATGGGTTTTTCCTTGATCGTCTTTTTGCTGATAATTTTAGTTTCGCTGGTGAATATTTTCGGAATACTGTTGGGGTCATCGGTGTAATATGTTCTACCCCTGCCCCATTCGGCAATTGATCTCATCAACGCGATATTTGCACCCTGTCCGATGGACACCGTTGAAATCGAAATACCGGATGCGTTCATGGTCTGAACCAGTGATTGGAAATCAGCTTCTTCCGTCTCGCCGTCTGACAGGACAATCACATGTTTTCTCCCGGAAGTAATCTGATTGAGGACGTTGTGGACATCTTTTAAGGCGGGATACAGATCAGTCCCACCGCCTTCCATTACCCGGGACAGGTTTTCGGCAATTTTCTGTCGTTCATTGGCTGTGGTGATAGGGACCGTCCAACCAAATTCCGTGTCAAATGTCACAATGCCGACGCTATCTATGGGGTTTAACATCTCGATGGATGAAAATGCTGCGATTTTAGCCATTTCCAGTTTGCTTTTATCTTTATAACTGGAGGTCATACTGGATGATTTATCAATCACAAAAATGAGATATAACTCGGATAGTTTGATATCGGTGGGTGTATCCATAAATACCGGCAGCGCCTTCTCCACAGGTGTCTTTTTGTAATACCCGGCCCCAAAACTTGTATCGCCGCCGACCATTATCAGGCCGCCACCCGTGTCTTTGACATATCTTTCCAATTGCTCCATCGTTGAAAACGAGATGGAGCGTCCCGAGACGTTATCAAGAATAATGGCGTTATAATCAACAAATTCATGGATAGCGCCCGAAATATTTTTGATGTGCTGAAGGTCAATATCTAATCCCTGAACCTGTAGTGCTTCGGCCAGGTAATTTGAGCTCAACTCTTTATCTGTCAGGTGCAAAATTCGCGCTTTGCGGGTTCCTTTCGTGAAGGAAAGTCCTTCGTTATTCTGAAAAAAAGTATCAGCAGAAAAATTAACCACTGCTTGGTATAGATAAAGGCCGGGCTCAATAAGTGTGTCAGCAAAAGCAATTACATTTGTCCCGCTGTTTAGCTCTATGGGTTGTTGGACGAGTAGGTTACCGTTTTTAACCATAACAAGTTCACCACTTTTTTTAACCGAGCTGACGACGACGAGTTTAATTTCAAAAGGCGTCTCCAGAGCGACATTTGAAGGCGTCTCCAAAGATTTGATAAAGGCTTCATTTTTGCCAAACCAGGTGGCCATCGGCACAGGGTAAATTTCAATGCCAAGAGATCCCGCCAGGTATGCCATGTCTCGCGAAGGTTGCATATTTTCATTGCCGTCGCTAAATACCACAATTTTATTTTTGCCCTGCTGGGGAAGTCTCCCGATCGCAAGCTGAAGGGCATCATGGATGTTCGTGTTGTGAGGGTTTACAATCGATTTTATATCCAGTGCCTCTAATTTTGTCCTCAAAGATACCTCTAGCAGCGCATCCTTGCCAAATACGATAAAACCAGCCTGATCTTCAAATTGCATTTGGGAAGCAGTCTTTTTAATAAATGTTTCGGCTTTCAGCCTCTGATCGGCCGGAATACTTTCCGAAATATCCAGACAGAAAAAAACATTAACCTGATCGGAATGACTCAAAAGTCTTGGGTCCGATAGGGCCAAACCCAAAATAATTACCAGTATCGATCTGAGAACGCCGACAACCATTTTCTGGTTGGACAATCTGCCCCTGGCAGATGATCGTCTCATCATAATCCAGATGATTGGGATCAGAATATAAATAATCAGATATATTGGTTTATCTATCGTAAGGGACATTTTAGCTTATATGAAAAAAGTGCTTCATGTAGGTTGTATGTTGTAAGTTGTGAGTTGTGAGTTGTTTGTTGTTTGTAGTAAGTAGTTTGTTATGAAAGTGGAATAATCCAACTTGGAACTAATTAGTGCCCGTCCATAAATCGGTTAAAATCAGATTAGGCACCAAATAAGGTTTCCAATCCAGAAATGCGGATTTTTGTCCAAGGTCAAGGAAATCAAGCGTTTGTGCGGAGACGTAGCTTGCTACGTCGCACAAACAAACGCGCCGATTGACGCCGAGATTGGGCAAAAAGACCATTTATGGATGGAAACTAATTATACTTCACAAGCTTATTTAGAACGGGTGTCATCCTTTCGATCAACAGACCACTGACAACAAACCACTCACATCTTTATCTTCAACCAGGCATACCACTCAATCATCAGCAGCGCACAACCCAATATGACAAAAAGCATCCATAGGGGCTGCTGCGCGGAAATTTCTTCTGAAACCAGAGGTGGTTCAGATAGATCGGATAGATGTTCAAGGGACATCGAGTTTATGTCGGACTCGGACTCATTCGTCAAATTTACGGTAAAATAGTGCTCTTTAGTGTTTTCAGCTATCGTATAAACGCCCACGGTGCCGGTGTTTTTATATCTAAAGGGATTCATCTTGACTTGGTGTTTTTCCCATTTCTCATAGGGTGCCCGGGTGTATATGGTATCCGTTTGGGGATTTAAGTAGATATCAAAAGCCTCTCCTGCTTGTGTTTGCATGATTGAAAATTCAAGCTTATGCGGATTGAGCCAATTGAAAATATTGCTCATCATCACTGGAAAGGCAACTTTTAAAGGAAGATCGGATCTGGTAAAATCAAAGCCTATCAGGACGACCCGCAATCCATTTTCTTCAAACGTGTACATCAATCCCGTCCGGGCCGACTCAATCACCGGCTGCAATTGCTTGTCTGCCTGGAGCTTTGCACCTTCTTCGACGATTAACCCGCTTAGATTTACATTCGCCATCAAAGGGCTTTTGCGATTCCAGCTCAGAATCTCAGGTAAGCGAACCCGGCCGGTTTGAATAAGCGGGATGGAAGGAGAATAGGCGTCAATCAGAAGAAAGTTGCCCCTGTCGGTTTCAGGAAAATCCATGCGGTCAACAATGACGATATCATGCCGGGCGGTCTGTTCGCGCCAGGAAGAAGGAATGATTTCTTTAACTGAATTGACTCTAAAATTCGGGTATGCTGCCAGAAGTCTTTCTAAAAAGTGATTTCCTTTCGAAACCAGTAAAACCCAAATCTCTTTGGCGGCATTCAAAGATAAGTAGGCCTGGTTATCAACGCTAAGGTCATCATCGATTTCGAGAGTAGCTCTGGCGATCCCGCTGATGAGACCCGAGTAAGGGATGATCAGCATTTTTTTTTCTTGAGCGTCCAACCTAATGACATGTTCAAATAACATGGCGCTATCAATCGTCAAACGGATGGAACATTCAACCGAGGAGCGATCAAAATTTTTAATCTCCAACATGAACTCATAATAATCACTGCGATCGACCTGTTGCCGGAATTCAAATTTCGTAATTCCGACATTATGTTCCCCACCGGAGATGACAATCGTCCTGATCTTAGGATGATTTTTTACCAAGGCAGACAAATCTTGGCCGGCTCCGTCGGTAATCAAATAAAGTAAATCCTCCTTGGCCGGATCAACGAAGGAAAGGGCCAGGTATATGGCAGGTTCTAACTTGGCAGCGGCGTCCGAAGGTTGGAGTTCCTTTATAAGCTTTTGTGGGCGACTCGAGTCGTCAATCAAGCCGGTTTTAACGACAGGTTTTAATCCGGCTTCCACGATCATAATTTTTTGCCCTTGATCGCGTTTTTCAATTAATTGGAGGGCTTTTTGTCGGGCCAGATCAAAGCGGTTACCTGATCCGGCCCTGGTTTTCATGCTGGCACTTGCATCAATGACGAGAATCATATTGCCCTTTTTGGCGGCCAGATACGTCCAGCTAGGTTTGGCCAGTGCCAAGGCGACCAGGATCACGATGATGATCTGTAATAAAAGCGGTAGATTCCTTTTCAAGCGTTCAAAGCTCAAATTATGACCTCTTTCCTTTAACACTTCATTCCACAAAAAGAGGTTGGTAACATCAACCTGCCTGGGTTTCGGCTTCAGGGTGTGGATGATGATGAGGATGGGGATGATCCCTAAGGTTAAGAGCATATAGGGGCTTAGAAATTGCATTGTTCAAATATAATCTTATGAATCTATAAAGAAGAATTCGGATTTCGGAATGCGGAAAAGGAAGATACCAGATTTTAATTCCCTAAATTCCTTCCGCAGTAGTAGGGTCGGTCACCGTGCCGACCCATTTCTCGTTGAATAGTTTACTGGTTGAATGGTTGATTAGGTAAATTATAGTCATAATTTTAGAATGTTACGATTGTTGAAACAAGAAGTGTCCAATTATTTTGAGAATAGGGGATAAATCCATATTTACAACCACTTAACCAATCAACTAATCAACCAATCAACGATATCTGAATCACCGAAACAGTGCCCCCTTTGATAGATAATCCGTTAAAAGAATATTAAATGGAATATGCGTGTCGCACAGAAAATAATTCATGCCATAGTGGCTGCAATAGTTTTTGATGCCGCTAATGAATTCGTCGATTTTTTTCCGATAAATTTCCAATAAATTCTTGTTTACAAAGGTTACTTTTTTCTCTCCGGTTTCACATTCGTTGAGCACAAGATGGCCGGTCTTGGACCAATAGAGTTCCTCATGATTCATCACCTGAATCAAATTGATATCGAAATCTCTGTAAGCCAAGGCCTTTAGACCGTCTTCATAGCCTTTGGGATCAAAAAAATCGCTGATTATAATGGCAATTCCGGGGTTTTTACAGATAGCTGCATACTCCTTCAGGCTGCCGTTTACATTGGTTTGACCAGATGGTTTGAGAGACTGAAAGAAATTAAGTACCGCTAGGTATTGTTTTTTACCCCGGGCCGGTGGGTTGATTTTGACAATTTGATTGTTAAACGCCATCAGACCGGTTTTATCCAAATTGGATAAACAAATATAACTTAAAGCGGCAGCAATCTTTTTAGCAGTGATATCTTTAGACGGCGTGCCGCTGTCCATTGACCGGCTTATATCCAGCAGGATGTGAGCGGTCTGTCCTTTTTCAGCGTGAAATAACTTGATAAACAGTTTATCCAGGCGCCCATAGACACTCCAATCCACATAGCGCAGGTCATCACCAAGATGGTATTTTCTAAAATCCAGAAACTCAAATCCCTCGCCGCTTTGCCAGGAGCGATATTCACCCCGGCGCGGATTGCGTGTGTTTTTGCGGGATACGATCTTAAGCTTTTCCAGCTGCTTTAAAAACTCATCGTCAATGAAAGAGTCAAGACGGTCGGACATTGGTTTGCTCCGGGTGTTTCAGTGTTTAGGTGTCAGGTGTCAGGTGTCAGGTGTCAGATGTCAGATGTCAGAGAACAGAGGACAGAGGACAGAGGACAGAGATAAGAAGGCAGAAGCTGGGAAGCCAGGAGGCGGGAAAGCTAAAACGCGGATTCTTGTTAATCCTCTTTATTCCTGCGCCGTCAGCCCTGCGCCTGTTCGTTGTATCCAGCATCCAGCATCGAGCATCCAGTATCCTTCATTTCTGACACCCGAAACCTGACACCTGACATCTAACATTTCCTGCCATAACTTCTACCTTATAACTTCTGCCCTATAACTTTCAAGCCTCCAAGCTTTCTGGCCTTCCTTTCTACCGGCCTTTAGCCCTTTAAATAGATAAAAATCGATAGAATTCCTTCATTCAACATTCAGCATTCAACATTCGTCATTCGTCATTGGCTAAGTATCTCGTCTACCAGTTCATCCGCATCGACACCATCGGTTTCACCTCTAATGTTAAGCGCCATGCGGTGCCTTAGGGCGGGTTTGGCAACATCTTTGATGTCTTCCAGCGAGACATTGTAACGTCCATCTAACAAAGCGGATACTTTGCCGGCCAGAATTATACTTTGCACGCCTCTGGGGCTGGCGCCAAACAGGACGTATTCCTTAATTCGGTCGGTGGCATGTTTATCATCGGGATGGCTGGCCAATACCAGCCGGGTGGTAAAATCCTTTACGTGGGAAGCAACCGGCACCTTTTTGACAAGGGATATCATTTTAAGAATTGAATCTGCCCCCATAACCCGACTTAATTCGTAGTGATAATCCTCGGTGGTCTTATCTAAAATTTCCTGGAGTTCGTCCTGATTGGGATAATTAATTTTAAGTTTGAAGAAAAATCTATCGATCTGAGCTTCGGGAAGCGGATAGGTGCCTTCCATTTCGATCGGGTTCTGGGTGGCAAGCACCATGAATGGCGGTTCTAAATTATATTGTGAACCAAAAACCGTAACTTTTCCTTCCTGCATCGCCTCCAGCAGGGCCGATTGAGTTTTAGGACTGGCCCGATTAATTTCATCGGCCAAGATGAGTTGGCCGAATATCGGCCCTTTGTAAAACTCAAAATAGCGACTTCCCCTGCCGTCCTCTTTTACGATATTTGTACCAAGAATATCGGCCGGCATCAGATCCGGTGTAAATTGGATGCGGGAGTACTTGAGATCCAAAATTTTGCTCAACGATCGGACGATCAAGGTTTTGCCAAGTCCCGGTACACCTTCGATCAAGGCATGGCCGCCACAAAGCAGACAAATGAAAAGGTGTTTGATCAATGTTTCCTGGCCTACAATGATTTTGGCCAGCTCATTGGTAATCAGTCCGAAATTTTGCCGGATGGCGTCGACGTCTTTACTTAAATTCATGGGCGTTTTCTTCCGTATTTATACCGATCGATATAAAGTAATTTTTTATGTACTCGCGGTAATTTATTGGAATATCTTCTTTTTGAAGAATGCTTTCAACCTCCTTACGATAGGTTTGGAAAACTTCTTCTTCTTCTAACCGGACGTCACCGATGTCCGTCAGGGCACGAATCTGAATCAGATAACTTTTTGCCTGGGAGGACGTCATTTTATCCTGTGACACGGAGCCTGGCGCTTTTCCGAGTTCATAGCTCGAGGTGTTCTCTGCTGTTGACTTGTCCCTCCCGGCAGAGGCTGAATATCCTTCAGGCTGACCCATTCCATCCTGCAGTTCATTGCCGGTCTTCTGCGATTTCCCGGAACTGGGGTGATCGGCCCGACCTGCTGCGCTTCGGCTGTGGACCGAAATTTGCCCGTCCGGATTTGGCCTATTCGGATCCTCAGGCTGATTTTCAAGCTTTTCGGCGACTCGAGGTGTCCGCCTTTCATTACCGGCGGACTCGTCGGAATCATCTGTCAACGAACGGCCGTCTTTGAAATCATCAATTATCCGGGAAATAAGCTTCTCAATGCGGTCGAGCTCCTGCAGGGATTCAATATTTCGGTTGAGGGAATCGGGCATCCGGTTATTCAGCATTTTGTTAAGAAGCCCTTTGAGTTTTTCCAATTGACTTGAGGTTAAATTTGCCGGATCAGGCCTTTTTTGGAGGTGGAATTCTTTAATATCGGCAGAATCCAGTTTGGCAGCCAGCTCACTTGCCAGACGTGTTTGCTCGCCCTGAACCTCCCTTAGGTAATGATCCAGTGCCGCAAAGCGCTGTTCGAAGGACTTTGTACCATCACTGAGCGTATTGCTGAATTGCTCTAATTTTTTAGCGGTAACAGATGGCGGTTTTGACTTCTGAACGGCCTTGCTTTCAATTCGGCTGATCGAGTAATTTTTCAATAATTTGGCAGCGTTTTCGATTATCTGTGATTCTTGGGGGCTTGTTTTAAAATCTGATGACATAAACATACCTGAATATAAAAGAATGTTGACAATGAGCAAAATGATAACCAGCAAATGCAGATATGAAAATCTGGCAGGCACGAGTTGCTGCTGGTTAATTTGACGCAGTTGGGCCGCAGCATCGGTCATCAGTAGGTCCGCAAATTCAGTATTCTTTCTGAATTTCAGTAATTCATAGGCTGTGCTGAGTCTGTCCTGGAGTTTTAAGCGTCGATCGATATCGATTAAAACGTTCAATAATTGGCGTCTGGTCGCCAGGCCGATAAATATTGCAGTTGACAGAGAAATTCCGATCGAAACGAAATACCATCTTCCATTGATACGGTAATCTGTGATTCCTGCTTTTGTTAGGATGAAGAAAAATGTACTGATGGAAAGAAAGATCAAAGCAGCATTGAGCAATATTCTGTGAATGGCCAGGATCACAACCCGCCGTTTGATTTTTACGATTTGACTGCTAAACGAGATTTCGACACTCACGTTATAAACTCCCGCTGGGTTCAAAGGTTCGGGGTTCAAGGTTGACTTGACTCACTTATTCCTGAACCTCTCGTATGAAACTTCATCTATTTAGACAGGATTAACAGGATTAACAGGATTTTTTTGGTTTAGTTTAGCTATATCCTGTCCATCCTGTTGATCCTGTCAGAAAATTTAATATTCATGGCGTTAAGTTATTTATTCGATCAGACTGGCCGCTTTTCAGACCAGCGGCGGCGCTGAACCCTGAACCTCTGAACGACTATTATTACGTTTGTGTATATGGCGTTTGACGAGAGCATTACTTACCAGTATGAGGCTAAGTATGGCAAACCACCCAACCGCCATATGAATCGCAAAGGGATAGCCTCTGCCGTTCGGACTTTGATTTAAGCGGTATAGAAGCTGCAGCGGATTGATATCCGGAGCAAAAAAAATAGTTGCGAAGACAAAAAAGATCATCAGCGCCCGGGCGGCAAAATAGCCGCCGGTACTCAATCTGCCCCAAGACAAGTAAACCAAAAAACCGGACATCCGACAAAACAGAGACGTGGTGTACAAGATGGAAACAGCCATTATAAATGTGATCATGGAAACCGCTGAGCTGAAAGCAGCCAGGGACAGCAATGGCACAAAAGGCAACAACAATAACAACGTATGCAGTAAAAATTCGATCAGGCCGTACCGGTAAAAGTCAAATTCCTTCTCATATGTGGGTTGGTCGGTTTGATTACGTATAACATGGTAGCCTCTTCGAACCAGATGACCACTGCCACAGCATAGATTGACATAGGAATTGACAATCAGGGTCGCCGCAAAAATAAGAAAAAAGGTTGTCGGCCCATTACCGGTTACGACTAACTCGGAAAGCGGCCGCCGGGACCAGAATACGATTAAAAATGCAGCCACAATGAAAGCACTGACCATGACGGTATCCAGTAGCCGCTTTGAAAAAAAAGGCGCCAGGGATTTTTCAGATTCGTCCGTCAGGAAATATAGCTTCATAAGGTTATCTCCACTGGAAGTTCCCAGTTGATCATGGTAATGCCGGCACCCGATGGGCTGGTTTGGTTGAAATCCGGTTGAATCAAACCGGTTTGCATCCAGCCGACCAGGACCAGGCTGGTGGGCCTCGATTTGTATTTATTATGGATTTTAAGCAACAGATCCGTTGTGAGATGCCGCTGTGATGTTCGAAGATAGGAGACAGCTCCACTGCCGTCAAAGCGTTTGACAATTGCTTTAACCTCATGCTCGCTGAAAATTTCTTTTTTTTTTAATTTCGCCAAATTCAATTTTATCGTTTGACGGTTGCTCGCTAGTATATCCTCAATAAATAAAAATCGTTTTCTGTAATAAATCAGGCAGTCGACGAGATTGTGGGGTACCTTGTTCTCAACCATCAGTGTCATAAAAGACTTATCGCGACGGGCATAGCCGGCCAGGGGCGAAGTAATATTTAAATTCAGCTTGTAGAAGTTATGCGACCAGCGTGGTATCGACCCGATAATATGTTGCCCGCTGTCCTTTTTGTGCAATTCATAAGGGTTGGGTTTTTTGCTGTTCGACGTTTCCGGAATAATGTGGGTCACCGGGTAGGCATCTGATCCGAAATTCAATCCGTACGCTAAGTTCATCAATGAATACAAACCGATGAAATAACTTGCGGCCGCAGGGCTACCGGGATCGGCTATGTCTAGTTTACAAAAGCTATTGTAAGTAAATTTTGGTTTCAATTTGGCATAATCAAAGCCCCAATAGCCAATTGATGTGAAAAGACTGATCATTAATATTAAACAAAGGCTGTATTGCCATCTGGCTGCGCCGGGTTTTTTAATCTTCTTCAACAAAAACCATAGAAAAATGAGATAGGCACAAACAAAAATGATAACCGATCCAAAATCCGGAAATTTTAATGGTATGCCGGCGAACATGGAATCCACGATCTGCTGATCGTCCACTTCAATCATTGGTCTGGCGCTGTGCGGCTTTAGGGACAGGATTTTATTCCAAAACATCTTCCTGCCATCCCAACGACTAAATGGCGGTGTGTTAAAATCGAAGGATAGAAAAACAATTTGGCCGTATCCAAAGTTCTTCTGGGTAATAATCGGGATATTCTTTTCCTTTACCAGGATTTCGGAATCGTCAATACTGGCATTTAATACCAGCAACGGTTCAATGCCCGTGAGTTCTCGGCCGCAAAATTGCCCTAACGATTTTAGTTCAAAAACTTGCTGATACCCGCCTAAACGAATCGGCAGAATATGCTGCAGCCGTTTGTCAGCCAGCGAGCCGTAGTTCAGGCCGGTCCCAACAGCAAGATATCCGCCCTGTTTTACCCAGCCGATTAAGGCCTGAAACTGTCGATCACGTAACTGTCTGATGGTGTCGGCCTGTAATATTAGTAGTTTCAAGCTGTTATAGCCGTACCAGGTTTCCGGTAGGTGTTTCGGACGAACGTTGACCGCAAAAAGATGTTCCGGCAACACCGACAGGATATCCGGCGCAACAAAATTATCTGCAACAACGGCCAGGTTCTTTTCGGTGAAATGGGATCTTAGATTTATTGATTTGGAAAAAAGAGTATTATCTTCTTGCCTTAACCGAATGATCAGTTCATGGGTAAAGGATTTAATTAAAATTGTAAATGCATACCGCTTTTTGGAATTTTGCGGCTGATCGACTTCTGTCGAATAGATGATCCGGTAAACATCCCCCTGGTACTCACTGCCTGAGGTGACAACCACCTCTAATATGCCGTATGTCGCAACGCCCCTGTTATCAAGGATGACGCTCAGGGGTGTCCAATTATTGAGCTGAAAATGACCGTTGAAACCAAGTGAATAATCCAACTGAAATCCGGCCGAATCGGACGGTAACACGATGCAGATGCCGATTAAAACGAACATAAAAGCTATATTTGTCGTCAACCTTCGCATAAGAAAAGGATAATGCCGGGCAGGGAAATTGCAATGAAATATTGGTACAGACCTTGCCATCCTTATTAATTTTATATTTGCTTCAAACAGCCAGCAAAGCCCTAAAACAGTTTGAGTCTATGATTTTTATCACATAATGTCAAATGGTTAGATTGGATTGGCCCCAATCGAGCTTGGCGTGCCAACTTCAGCTGGATTGCATTTCAAGGTTGCACCGCTGGAACGAGAATCGCCGGCTGCTGCCTGAAACGTGAAACCATCAGTCCATCAATTCCTCCATCCAGCATCAAGTATCCAGTATCGAGCATCCAGTATCCAGCATCGAGTATCGAGCATCCAGCATCGAGTATCCAGCATCGAGTATCCAGCATCAAGTATCCAGTATCGAGCATCCAGCATCGAGTATCCAGTATCGAGCATCCAGCATCCAGTATCGAGCATCCAGCATCGAGTATCCAGCATCGAGTATCCAGCATCGAGTATCCAGCATCAAGTATCCAGCATCGAGTATCCAGCATCAAGTATCTAGTATCGAGCATCCAGCATCGAGCATCCAGCATCCAGCATCCAGTATCGAGCATCCAGCATCGAGTATCCAGCATCGAGCATCCAGCATCGAGCATCCAGTATCGAGCATCGAGCATCCAGTATCGACGCACTTCAGCCGGCTGCAAATTTATAAATGGTTGTGTGTTCATATTTCGATCCGGCCTCAAGGACCGCGGACGGAAAATCCGTCCGGTTCGGTGAGTCCGGAAAGTGCTGGGTTTCCAGGCAAAAGCCGCCGCGGTGATGGTAGATTTGACCGGCTTTGGCGGCAATCTGATTCGCCAGAAAGTTACCGGAATAAAACTGGAGGCCAGGTTGAGTCGTATGGACTTCCAGCGTTCGGCCGGAATCCCGCTCAAAGGCCCTGGCCGCCAGACACAGTCCGTCAACATCCTTGTTTAAGACCCAATTGTGGTCATAGCCCTTTGCCAAATTTAGCTGTTTTTCGTCATGGTCGATGCGGGCACCGATTACCATGGGTCGGGTAAAGTCGAGCGGAGTGCCCCTGACGGATCTCAATTCACCGGTGGGAATCAAAGACTTGTCGATCGGAGTAAACCGATCAGCGTTGATCATCAATTCATGGTTTAAAATGTCACCGGACCCGGCCCCTGCCAGGTTAAAATAAGCGTGGTTCGTTAAATTGACGACCGTCGGTTTATCGGTGGTGGCGCTATAATCGATCCTGAGTTCGCTTCTATCCGTTACGGTATAAATAACGTTTACCGACAGATTACCGGGATAGCCTTCCTCGCCATCTGGGCTTAGATATGTCAGTTCTAAACCAAGGCCATCCTCCTTATCAATCTCCAGTGCTTGCCAAACAACTTTATCGAAACCATAAATTCCACCGTGCAGATGATTTCCGCCGTCATTTTGAACCAGGATATATGCTGTATCATTCAACCTAAACCTGCCTCCGGCAATTCGGTTGGCATAACGGCCGACAATACAGCCAAAATAGTTGGAGCCGTTGATATATTCTTCCAGCGAATCATACCCTAATATGACATTGCCCGGTTTGCCATTGCGATCCAACACCTCCAATGAAACTACCGTGGCGCCATAGTTTGTGATTTCGACGGTCATGCCGTGTGCGGTTGTCAAGGTGTATAGATCAACCAGGGTCTCATCAGCGGTTTTTCCAAAAAGCTGTTTTTTGATGCCCATTTATTTTCTTCTCCTTTATTGATGGGTTCCCGCTTTTGAAGGATTATTTTTTACGCTGTCCATCGTACGCATGCTTACCATGCTTGCGCAAATAATATTTTCAATCATATCAACTCACCACGATATATCCCACCTAAAACAATGCGTTGGTGAAGCGGTTATCAGATTGTGAAATTGGCGTCAATAATCTCGATAATGTAAAACAAAACTCTCGGCTGTCTCTGATTATAGAAAAATAAATCCATTTACTTTAAATTTTATATTCGTTATTAAAAATGCTTGTGGAAGGGACGTTGCTTTATGAGCAGTATTGAAACTCATAGCCTCATCAAAAAGTGGGGACGTGTTAGAGCTGTTGATGGTGTTTCTTTCCATGTCGCTGAAGGGAGCCTGACAGTATTGCTGGGCCCCTCCGGATGCGGCAAGTCTACTATCCTCCGTATGATCGCCGGATTGGAGGAGGTGACATCCGGTAACATTACCATTGCCGGAGAAGACGTCACTTACAAGGATGCCGCCAAGCGGGGCGTTTCGATGGTTTTTCAGTCCTACGCCCTGTTTCCGCATTTAAATGTGCGCGAGAATATTTTATTTGGCCTTAAAGTTCGAGGTATTTCAGCGGCCGAACGAAAAAAGCGCTTGAGCGAGGTTGCGGCAATGGTCGGACTCGACGGATTGCTTCATCGCAAGCCTGCCAAACTGTCGGGCGGGCAGCAGCAAAGAGTCGCATTGGCGCGGTCCATCGTATCCCAGCAGCCGGTTTGCCTGATGGACGAACCCTTATCGAATCTAGACGCCAAACTGCGAAATGAAATGCGGGAAGAGATTCGCGCCCTGCAACAAAAACTCGGCCTCACCATGATTTATGTAACCCACGATCAAACTGAAGCCATGACCATGGCCGATCAGGTGGTGCTACTGCAAAACGGAAGGATCGAACAAATCGCCCCTCCCTACGAACTTTATGAACACCCGGCCACCGCATTTGCCGCCCATTTTATTGGATCTCCGCCCATGAATATTGTGCAACTTGATCTGATCGATGACCGCACGGCACTGTCAGCTACAGGTCGCCGAATGCCGGTTCCGGAAGGAACTCAGGGCTGGTCCATCGGCGTAAGACCCGAGGAAATCAAATTGGGCCAACAGGGCTTGCCGGCCAAGGTCGGTAGCGTTGATTTCCTGGGTGCCGAAACGGTGATCCGGCTGCTCCATGG
>CALZJV010000055.1 GCA_945787595.1 uncultured Desulfobacterales bacterium
CGCGAGCGACGCCTATCAAACTCAATTGGCTCATCTCGCAGCCCGATAGGGCGGACGGCCGCAGGCCAAGCGAGCTTCAGCGAGCGGTCCGCCCTATCAGTAATATTAGATGGAAAATTTTCCATCTATAGTTATATTGTAATCTAAACATGGAAAAACAACCAATCGAATAACTTTTAAGGATCCAATTGCTTGAGAACTGGAAGACCGACTTCTTTTCCCATCTATTAATATCCCCGTTTCTCACCCGGTACCAATTCAAAGCTTCAAATCATCCACATACTTTTTGACCTCCGCAATCTGTCTGATCCTCTCTTCCGCCATGCGGTCGGCGGCCAGATAGGTCGGGATTCGATCGCGGTCGGCAATTTCGAAAACCCGCCCCATGTTCTCATAGATGCGGGATACCTTGGTCCGGCCTCTCTCATGGCTGACACCGCCCACCCCCAGACGGTCGGTATCGTAAATCGTTCCGCCGGCATTGGTGATGTAATCCGGGGCGTAAATCATTCCCTTTTGCTCCAGCACTTCGCCGTGGCGCTCTTCAGCCAGCTGATTATTGGCACTGCCGCAAATGATCTTACATTTCAGCCGATTCAGAGTCTCGTCGTTGATCACTTTGCCCAGGGCGCAGGGACAGAATATATCGCAAGCGACATCATATATGGCCTCCGGTGCTACCTGCTCGACTCCATAGCGGGAAGCTATGTCTGCCGTCTTGGCGGGATCGATATCCGTGACCACCATCTGCGCTCCGGCGGCATGAAGCTGTTCGACAACGTTGTGGCCCACCGCTCCCAGACCCTGGACCGCAATGCGTTTATCTTCAAGGCTGTCGGAGCCGTAAACCCGGTTGCAGCAGGCCTGCATGGCACGAAGCGTTCCCAGGGCCGTCATGGGTGCAATGTCGCCCGCACCGCCCAGATACATCGGCAGGGTCACCACATATTCGGTTTCCATGCGAATGTACTCCATGTCCGTTAAGGTGGTGCCGACATCTTCGCCCGTGATGTACCGGCCGCCCAGCCGGTTGATAAACTTGCCCAGAGCCCTGAAAACGGGCTCGCGGTCCACTCGCTGGGGATCGCCGATGATCACGGCTTTGCCGCCGCCCAGGTTCACCCCGGCGGCCGCATACTTGTAGGTCATTCCGCGGGCCAGCCGCAGGGCATCCTCGACGGCCTCCATCTCGCCGGCATACTGGTTCCACATGCGGCATCCGCCCGTGGCCGGTCCTAATGTCGTATCATGGATAGCAATGACGGCCCTGAAATCCAGGGCTTTGTCCTGGCAGAAAAACAAATTCTCGTAATCGTATTTTGCCATGTAATCGAAAATGGAGTCCACGTCACACTCCCATCTATTCAAAGAGGTTAGCACTTCATCGCTCGTGTGAAACTACAATCGAACGACGGTGCCCGAATCAGTGCAACAACTGATGATTATAACCACTAAACACTCGAAAAAAACGAAAAATTATTTTTATTTTCGTGTACTTTCGTGTTTTTCGTCATACATCCGTTTGACCTCGGCCCGGTCGCCGATGATGGCTTTGACTACCAGGGCATTGTTGGGCGGACAGCCTTTGACATGTCGCTCAGACTTGTCTTCCTGCATGCACAATCCCACAGTGACAACACTTTCCGGCGCCACATCCGCCGGCAGCGGCGCGCCGCCGGTCACGACGGTCACCCCCGGCAGATACATCAACTGGTCGGCATTGCGCATGTCAATCAGGGCACTCATGACGGTATTGCGACAGCCGGTGCAGGTGGCTTCGTCTTGAATCAACTGAAAACCTTCGACCTCCACCGGACTGTCTTCCACGGACCTTAGAAAACGGCGCTTCACATTTTCCAGCGGTTCTCCGACCTGGTCGATTTGAGCCGCATCCATTGTTCCCAGTCCCCGGGCAGCAGCGTTCACCGTAAGCAGAATTTCGCGGGGACTGTAGCCGATCAGTCGGGCACAGGTGGCGTCCACGGCGACCAGGTCTTTGCCGGCTAAAATCAGATTCATTTCCACCGGTTTGCCGAAAACCGGACCGACCCCCTCCTGGCAGACAATGGCATCCACCACGGTCAGCCGGGGTTTCAGCGCCGACAGCAGGTCGATCACGCCTTCGAAAAGTCCCTGCTGGTGCATGGCTTTTTTGGCTTTGTCGGTTAACAACCCCTTGAGTTTCTTGATAGCACAGGTCATTTCCGTCTGGTCATGGGTTTTCAACTTGGGGACACTGATAATGACATCCGCCTGCTGCACCAACTCCCAGCATTCAACGCTGTCAAAGACCTTGCCGTTTTCCACAACCATATCCACTTGGGCCTTTTGAGCCTTTAAATCGATGACCTCATAGCCCATCTCGAGCAGGTCCCGATAGCCCGACTGTTGAATGACTTTGGCCGAATCCACCCCTATCGCCGATGACTCAGCAATCACCGGCCGGGCCCCCATCTCTTTTACAATATCCGCCACCGCGCGCGCCACCTCGGGTATGGTGATGCAGCCCGCCTCTCTTTCCACCGGCGGCGCCACCCAGCTGGGGTTTATCAGGACCAGGGCGCCGGGCTTGATGATATCCTGAACACCACCGATCAAATCCAGGGCGTCTTCTACCGCCGCCCGAATTTTTTGATATTCCGGTTTGGGGCCGGTCTTAACAATTGATACTTTGGCTTTGCTCATTGGTTTTCACTCCCATAAGTCCATACTTGGCAATATTACTGTCCGCCATTGCCTGCAGTTTTTGAATTTCGGCTTGTCCGCGGTCATCCTCAAACAGATGGCGGTACCGTTTCTGACTTTTTAAATAGTCCGCCACCGGCATTTTTTTCTTAATCCTGCGTACAGCGGTGATTTGCCCGTCCTCCATTTCAAAAAGTGGAACCAGACCGCAATTGACGCCTGACCGACCGATTTCCAGGGTTAGATGAGATGGGAAGCTCCAGGCAGACGGACATGGCGTGTCAATCTGAATATAACGTGGACCGTGCAGTGTCATCGCCTTTTTTACTTTTTTCTTCAAATCCCGCAGATAAGCAACTGAAGCTGTGGCGACATATGATACGCCGTGGGCGGCCACGATGGCAGGCAAATCTTTTTTCTTTTCGGTTTTACCGACAGACAGCCTGCCGGCAGGATGCGTGGTGGTGGCCGCACAGGCAGGCGTGGCCCCGCTGCGTTGACCGCCGGTATTCATATAAGCACCGTTGTCCGCACAGATATAGAGAACATCGTCGCCGCGTTCCAGCATACCGGAAAGCGCTCCGAATCCGATATCGAAGGTCGCACCGTCACCGCCGATGGCGACCACACGAGTATCCGCCCGGCCCTGGTGCTTTAAAGCCCCGCAAACGCCTGTGGCAACTGCCGGAGCATTTTCAAATACATGATGAATCCATGGCACCCGCCAGGGCGAATAACCATACGGCGAGGTAAACGTTTCCAGGCAGCCGGTGGGCGAAACCACAATTACATTACTGCCGGTGGCTTCCAGGATATGCCGCACTGCCAGCGCCATACCGCAGCCGTGGCAGGCGCGGTGTCCGGATACGAACAAAGATTCCGATTTTACATTTTCTTTTACACCCATCTGAATCTCCTTAGGGCTTTATCGGGTTTTATCTAAAAACATGTTGTCAGAAAATGAAGGTGTCGGGTGTCAGGTGTCAGGTGTTAAAGTTGCCAAATTCTTATGAAGCTACTCCAAATTGGCACGGTTTCTTAATGATTAAACTGGCCGTTTTCCAGGCCAGCGGCTGGGCTGAAACCTGACACCCGACACCTGACACCTTTTGGAAGTCGCAATAAAAATGAGATCAAAACCCCAGGTGAGCCCTTAATTCAGGGCAGGAGCGCCGGATTCAAATCGACCCATTCGGATTCGGGCAAAATACGGCCGGAGCGGTAAATCTCCTCAGCCCGTTCAACCAGCTTGCCGATTGTCTTAATGTTGATTTCCCGGCCCCCGAGACCGGCAATATAATCGATGACGATCGGGGCATCCGGTCTGCCGTAAAGTTTCGCTTTCAGGTCAAGGCCGACCGCCCCTTCGCTGCCCATGGAAAAATTGGCATCCATAACGGCCACAACCCGGGCGCCGCGAAGGGCTTGCCGGATCTCTGCGTGGGGAAAAGGCCGGTAGCAGCGGAGTTTGACCAGACCGACTTTCTTACCGTTTTGCCGCAACTCGTCGACCGCATCCTTGATCGTGCCGGCAACAGACCCCATGGCCACCAAAACGATATCGGCATGATCGGTCCGGTAGGTTTCGATCAACCCACCATGGTCGCGGCCGGTGAGGGTCGTCACCTCTGCCAGGATCTCTTTGATTCGCGATTTACCCGCCTCCATGGCCTGGTGGATGGCATACTTGAATTCCATTAGAATATCCGATTCGGCATAGGAACCCCAGGTTTTGGGATCGGCGGGGTCCAGATAGTGTTGCGGTTGAAACGCAGGCAGAAATTTATCGACAGTTTCCTGCTCCAGGAACTCCACGCGTTCATAGGCATGGGTCAACACCCAGCCGTCCATGCACACCATGACAGGCAGCATAATCGCGGGATCTTCGGCAATCTTGAAAGCGGCCAGGTGAATGTCATAGGCCTCCTGGCAGCTTTCCACATAAAACTGAATCAGCCCCGAGTCTCGCAGGGACATGGTGTCCTGATGATCGACCTGAATATTGATGGGCGCGGATATTGAGCGGTTGACGCCGGTGATGACAAAGGGCAGGCGCATACCCGCACAGGCATAAAGTACTTCCGTCATGAGCAGCAGCCCCTGGGATGACGAGGCCGTATAACTGCGGCTTCCGGCGGCCGAAGCGCCCGCCAGAACACTGGCCGCGGAAAATTCGGATTCGGTGCGAATATATTCCGCGTTCATTTCTCCATCGGCCACCATGCGGGCCAGGCTCTCCACGATGTGGGTCTGGGGACTGATCGGATAAGCGGAAACGACATGGGGGCGACAGGCTTTGACCGCCAGGGCAACCGCCTCCGACCCTTCGACGACTTTGACTTCATTCATGGTTTATTTCTCCTCCGGTACCATTTTGATTGCATCCGCCGTGCATTCATGGGCGCAAATACCGCAGCCCTTGCAGAAATCGTAGTCGATTTCATATTGCTCGTCTTTGACCTTGACGGCATCATCCGGGCAAACATCCCGGCAGACGTCGCATCTTTTACACAATTCCGGATCGATGACGGGCCGCTGATCGCGCCAGTTGCCTGTTTTATAATCCAAAGAGGTGCCGCCTTTGACGACGGCTCCCGGAGTGATTTTCATGATGCCTCCTTTAGGAATTGACGACCGCTTTCCCGAACGATCTACCCGTTCTTTTCTCCCAGCTGGCCGGGATACCCTAAAATACTGCGGGCTTCAACGACCAAGAACTTTTTATGCATAATCGCGGATCAAAAGTCAACTTTTCTCTTTTAAAAAAAGAATTTGCCTTTGTTCCATAATGAGTGATAAGCACCAATTTGCAAGGGAGGCAATGACACATGACGGATATTAAAGTTGTCCCATACGGGTCGTGGCAATCACCGATTAGTTCCGATCTGATCGTTTCGCAATCTGTAAGACTTAGCGATGTTGTGCTGGATGGCCGGGATATCTATTGGGTTGAGATGCGGCCTTCGGAAGGCGGGCGCAATGTCATCGTACGTTGTACATCGGACGGCCGGGTAGCGGATATCACACCTGCGGATTTCAATTGCCGCACCCGGGTCCACGAATACGGCGGTCGATCGTATGCCGTGAATCAAGCCGATGTTTACTTTTCCAACTTTTCCGATCAGCGTATTTATCTCCAGAAACCGAATTGCCCTCCCGCTACAATTGCCACCCAAACCGGTTTGCGTTTTGCCGACATCATCGTCGATTCTTTTCATCACAGTTTGATCTGCGTTTGCGAAGATCACCGCAATGGTCGAACGCCACCGGAGAATACGCTGATCCGCCTAGCTCTAATGCAAGCGGGTGAAGCCGGCGATCAACGATTAAACGTACTGGTTTCCGGAAGTGATTTTTATGCCTCCGCCTGCCTGAGCCCGGATGGGTCGCAGCTCGCCTGGCTTTCGTGGAATCACCCCGACATGCCATGGGATGGAACTGAATTGTGGATCGGCAAGTTAGAACCGGATGGAGCACTCACGGAAACGGAAATAGTGGCCGGCGGAAGGGGTGAGTCGATTTTTCAACCCCAGTGGTCGCCGGACGGCACCCTGTTTTTTGTCTCCGATCGAACCGGCTGGTGGAACCTTTACCACCGGCAGGAAAACGAGATAAAACCGGTCGTTCGGATGGAGGCCGAGTTTGGCATGCCGCAGTGGCTTTTTGGCATGTCCACTTATGCTTTTGAATCCGGGCGGCGCCTCATTTGTGCCTATACCCGTGAAGGCAGATGGCAGTTGGCTGGAATCAATTTGGATGACGAAGAACTCGAAATTATCGAAACACCGTATAGCGATATTTCTTATCTGCGCGCGTCTGCGGGCCGCGTGGTATTTGTGGGCGGTTCTGCAACTGAACCGACATCGATCGTCAAACTGAATACGGACACGCGAATGTTTGATGTTCTGCGGCGTTCAATCCGGCATGAAATAGATAGCGGGTATATATCAATTCCTGAAACGATTGAATTTCCAACCAAACAAGGACAGACCTCCCACGCTTTTTTTTATTCCCCCCAAAATAAACATTTCCAGGCCCCGGCCGATGATCGCCCGCCTCTCATGGTCATCAGCCATGGTGGCCCCACGGCAGCCGCAACGGATAGTTTGAACCTTGCGATTCAATATTGGACCAGCCGGGGCATCGCTGTGCTGGATGTCAACTACGGCGGCAGCACCGGCTTCGGCAGGGCATATCGGCAACGTCTGTACGGACAATGGGGCGTTGTCGATACTCAGGATTGCGTGGACGGTGCGATATATTCAATGGAGACATTCGGCGTCGACCCAAATCGTCTGGTCATCAGAGGCAGTAGTGCCGGCGGTTACACGACCCTGTGTGCCCTGGTTTTCAATGACGTTTTCAAGGCCGGTGCCAGTTACTATGGCGTCAGCGATCTGCATGCCCTGGTGCTGGAGACGCACAAATTCGAGGCGCGCTACCTAGATCAATTAATCGGTCCCTACCCTGAACGCAAGGACCTTTACATTGCCCGCTCACCCATTCATCATGCCGATGATCTTTCCTGCCCTGTTATTTTCTTTCAAGGTCTTGAAGACAAGGTTGTGCCGCCCGCCCAGGCGGAGATGATGGTAGAAATCCTGAAAGATAAAAAACTGCCGGTTGCCTATGTTGTCTTTGACAAAGAACAACATGGTTTTCGTATTGCCCAAAATATCAAACGGGCCTTGGATGCCGAGCTGTATTTTTACTCCCGGATTTTCGGATTTCAGTTGGCGGATGAAATCCCACCTGTGAAAATTGAGAATCTCTGATTTTGATGAGTTTTAATTTTAAGGTTTGCGACATTGAGATAAAGGTCGGTAAATTTCAGGCCTTCTGTCTCTAAGATAATTTACGTTGCTGCTTCTCGTTCTGCTTACGCTGTTGGGGACCATATCCGCAATCAATAACGCCGGATTCTGTGCGTCCGCCCCGGCCAGGGTGCGGCCCAGGGGATCGACCACAGCGCTGCTGCCGCAAAAAACAATGTCCTTTTCCTGACCGATTCGGTTGGCCAACGCCAGGTAGATCTGATTTTCCATGGCTCGGGCTTTTAGATATATTTCCTGCTGATTGCACCAGGGATGCATGTTGGCGGTGGCGATCAGCAGCAGGTGGGCGTCCTGCAGCGCGATCATCCGGGCTAATTCCGGAAATTCGAGATCGTAACAAATTATAAATCCGGTGCGGCCAAGGGGGGTCTGCACAACTTTAATCTCGTCGCCGGCGCTGAAATAATCTTTTTCATCATCATACAAATGAATTTTGCGATAGACCGTCAGGATCTCCCCGCGAGCAGACAGGCACACCAGGGAATTAAAGATTTTGCCGGTGGCTGGATCAAATTCGGGAAAACCCATGCAAATACAGATTTGATTTATTTTTGCCATTTGGGCCAATTCGTCAATGGCCGGGCCCGGAACGGTTTGCGCCAGTTTATGGGTATTTTCTCCCAGCGCGTATCCGGTCAAATACATTTCGGGAAACAAGACCAGCGCGGCATCCTGTTCAGCGGCACGCATTATCAAGCCGGAAGCCTTTTCGATATTGCGCCCCGTCTCTCCCAAAATGCAATCGTCTTGTACCATTGCAATACGAGCCAATCTGTTCACTCCTCCTGATCACGTGCTGAAAAATCGGCAATTCGCCCCACACCGGTGAATTACGCTCCGGGGATGTATCCCATCCGTTAATAGGCCTGGCCATGGGAATCCATTCAACTACAGTCTTTAATAATCCAGATTGTTGCCGTGGTCAACCATGATAAACTCGGCGAATAAATTCTCAAAAATATCAAAATTATAGAAATAATACAATCCTTTGATGTCAAAGATAAAATATAGGTTGATTTGGTTGAGAAGATGGTTATCATTTATCATTTAATTGAAGCGCATAACGGATGAAATTGTCGCAAAAAGGAAAAATCAATAACAACGACCAAACAACAACTTTTAAATAGTATTGATAAATGAAAAAAAAAGACTTGAACCATCTAAAAAAGATGTTAGTCCAGCAACTCGTGGATTTATTAAACCGATCTGACTGCAGTCTGAATGGATTGGAAGAAACAGATGGTAATCTGTCGGATCTTCTCGATCGAGCCTCTCAGATTTCCGAACGAGAATTTTCTCATCATCTTTGCAGCCGTGAGAAGCTGTATTTAAGACGGATCGAGCGCTCTCTGCAGGATATAGAAGACGGGGGATATGGTCTCTGCGAACAGTGCGAGGAAGAAATAGCCTTGGCGCGGCTAAAGGCCAGACCGACGGCCCGATATTGTATCGGCTGCAAAACGCAGCTTGAGAAAATGGAGAAGCTAACCGGTGTGGATGCCACCTGAATAAAATGATGGCTTCTACCTCATCACTTGAACAATTGACGCGCCAACTTGAAACCCTGCAAAGAGAACTCGAGGAATGCCGCCAAGCCAAGGAAAAATCCCGAGACAACGAATTCAAGTATCGCAGTGTCGTTGAAAATGCGAATGAAGCGATTTTGGTAGCTCAAAATGGGTTCTTCCAATACGCTAATCCCAAAGCCGAAGAATTGTTTGGACTTTCCACAGGCCAGCTGTCTGCTAAATCGTTGTCGTCATTTATACACCCGGAAGACCGCAGTATGGTGAGGGAACGGCATGAAGAAATACTGAGGGGAAAAAAGCTCCCGGAGGCATATCCTCTCAGAATTGTTAACAGGGATGGCAAAACCATATGGGTAGAGCTGAAAGTTAGATTGTTTTCATGGGACAATCAACCGGCAACGCTTTGTTTTATGACTGAAATTACGGAACGGAAACAGGCCGATGAAAAATACCATCGCGTCCTCGAAAGCACGTATGAAGGCTTTATGCTGCTGGACAGCGACCTGGTGATAAATGATGTCAACAAGGCTTTGTTAAGAATTTCCGGCTGCAGCCGTGAAGATTTTATCGGTCAAATTGTTGACAAATTCTACGATAAAACTTCAGTGAATTTTTACTCTGCAAGCCGAGATCATTTGAGTTTCGAAGCCTCATTTTGTTCTAAAGCCGGTGCACGGATACCAATGCTGTTCAGTCGCAGCATTTTAAAAGATGAAAACGGCGCGATATATGGATACATGTATTTCCTATCGGATCTGACCGAATTGAAGGCCACTCAGGAAGAGCTAACAAGGGCGGAACAGCGATATCGCAACATGTATCAAAACGCTGTGCAGGCCATGTTTCAGAGCAAAATATCCGGCGAGCTTATTCGGGTAAACCCATCCTATGCCCATATCCTTGGATATAGCTCGCCGGAAGAGGTGCTGAATTTCAAAGATGGTGCCAATAAGTTTTATTTCAGCCCGGAGGATCAGTCCAGGATGATCCAAGCAGTGAAAAAGAAAGGCGCCTTGGTAAATCATGAACTCAGGCTGAAACGGAAAGATGGAAAGCCTGTCTGGATTCTGGCTAATATCCGGCTCACAAAAAATGATAAGAATGACCCCATTCTCGAAGGCATTTTAGTAGACAATACAAAAAGGAAGGTATTAGAAAAGGAACTTCGCCGTGATCGTAAAAAATTCCGAAGTCTCGCTATCCACGATAATCTGACCGGTTTGTATAACACGCGTCACCTCTATAATGTATTGGATGACCTTATCGAAGAGAGCAAAATAACAAAGAAACCGTTTTCTTTAATTTTTATGGATATGGATAACTTTAAACGCGTCGTCGACACCTATGGTCACCTGAATGGCAGTCAGACACTCAAAGAAGTGGCAACCACGATAAAAAGTTGTCTAAAGGGACCCTGTTTCGGGGTTGCCTATGGTGGCGATGAATTCGTTATCGTTCTACCCGGGTTCAATAAACTTAGGGCCATAGAAAAAGCCGAGCAAATCCGATCAAAGATGAAGCAGACAACTTACTTAATCAAAGAGGGATACAATGTTCATCTTGGTGCCAGTTTTGGTTTGGCAACATTTCCCGACGATACGGAAAGTCGTACGGGCTTATTGGCGCTGGCAGATAAAGCCATGTTTCACATTAAACAGATCGGCAAAGGTTCAATCGGTATCACGGAATCCTAGTAGGCCCTTATTAATTGTGTTTGTGCATTTAGTGCCAAAATATATTCGCCATCAAGACACCAAAACACAAAGATAGATTTTAGTAAACAGTTTTGCTTTGTGTCTTAGTGCCTTTGTGGCCATTTTTCGGGTTTGTCCGGGTTTGTTTTTTGAAAGCCGTCGCCGGCTATTCAAAATCCAGATTACTTGTCGAGCAGTTCTCTGGTGATCCGGGATATCTGGCTAAGACTGAACGGTTTTTGGATGTATTCATCGCAGCCCTTATCCAATATTTTTTTGACGACACCGGTAAGGCTGTAACCGCTCGATAATATAACCTTAACATCCGGTTTGATTTCTTTTAGATGGTCATAGGCCGTCAGACCGTCCATGCCGGGCATAACCATATCTAGAATGATCAGGTCAATACTTCCATTATCCCTCCGAAATATCTCCACGGCTTCTGCGCCGCTATGTGCCAGTATGGTGTTATAGCCCAACTTCATCAACATGGCCTCGCAGGTCTCTAAAATATAGTCTTCATCATCGACCACTAAAATCGTTTCATTGCCCCGCCGAACGTTTTCTACCGGGGTCGTATCGATTTCGGCAGGTCGATCCGAGGCAGGCAGATAAATATAAAACATGGTTCCCTTTCCCAAGGTGCTGTCAAAACGAATGATGCCGTTGTGGTTTTTTAGGATACCGAATGCCGAGGCCAATCCCATCCCGGTTCCCTTTCCCATCGATTTGGTTGTGAAAAAAGGTTCAAACACCCGTTTTTGTGTATCTTTGTCCATACCTCTGCCGGTATCCCCGACAGATATTCTGACATATTTACCGGCCACTGCCTCGTAGGGCCGGACGAAGTCAGCATCCAGAACGGCATTTTCGGTTTTTACCCGGATTGTTCCCCTGTGTCCCATTGCCTGCCAGGCATTAAGATACAGGTTTACCAATACCTGTTCAATTTGACTTCGGTCTACCTCGACGGTCCAGATATCTTCCTGGTATTCGCATATCACTTTGGTTTCTTTTTTGGTGCGGCCAAAGAGGGTGGATGATGTCTGAACCACGTCATTGAGGTCAATGGGTCTCACCAAATATTTACCACCGCGAGCGTATCCCAACAGTTGTCGGGTCAGGTTCGCGCCGCTGAGGACGCAGCGTTCGATGCTGCGGGTATTTTCATAGCGCGGATCGGTCGCGTCCAGGGAAATTAAAAGCAAGTCCACATTCCCCTGAATACCCATAAGAAGGTTGTTAAAATCATGTGCTATCCCACCTGCAAGCGTTCCGATGGCCTCCAGTCTCTGAACCTGTTGCAGTTTGTCTTCCAATCTTTTCCTCTCATTTTCGGCCAGACGACGATCGGTCGTATCCCGACCAATGCCTCTGAATCCCTGTGGCTTGCCCTCGGCATTGCACACCAGGGATACCGACATTTCTATATATCTTTTCTTGCGATCCTTTCTGATGATCTCAAATTCGATGGCGCGGCAGGGTTTTCCGGTACGGAAGACGTCTTTAAATGTTAAAAATAATTTTTGTGCGGTGTCCCGGCTGGTATAATTGCGAACATTCATACCGGGTAACTCGCTTTTAAGCCAGCCCAGGATTCTTGATGTTGCGTCGTTGTAGAAAGTAAAGTTACCGCTCAGATCGGTTTCAAAATAGCCCTCTTCAATGCTTTCCAGGATAATACGGTATTTTTCCTGATTTTCTCCCAGCGCCAACTCTGTTTGCAGGCGCTGCTTCATCTCTTCCTTTAATTTTTGACCGGCTCTCTCAAGATCGGCAGTACGTTCTTGGACAAGTTCTTCGAGATGTTCACGGTAATTGTGTAACTCCGCTTCGGCCTTTTTTCTGGCGGTTATATCCCGCATTGATCCGACAATTTTCAGCGGTGCACCCTCTTCATCGGTCATCAGCACTGAATTCAGAGAACCGTATTTTGGTTCCTCGCCATCAAGCTTTAACAAAACTTCATAGTCGGATATTTTTTTATTCGCCAGGAGGACCTGAATCATTTCCTCCCTGTCTCGGGGAGAAAAATAAAACTGATCGACCCTCATACCCAAAAGGTTTTCTCTTTTATAAGGGGAAATTTTTTCAATGGAAGGGCTTACTTCCAGAATCACACCGTCCAGTGAGGCCTCATAATAAACATCCTGGATATTTTCAAATATGCCGCTATACTTCTCGTGGGATTTTCGAATGGCTTCTTTCATCAGTCGAAAAGAGTCGGCGGTCTCCTGTATTTCCTTGTATCTGGAATTGATATTAAATCGCGTCTGCATGTCATCATTCTTAACAGCCAGTGCTTCCTTTTCAAGGTTGGTGATGGGGCGAATGATGCCGCGTGCGAAATACAGAGCAATGACGGTCGCGACGATGGAAATTATTAGGGTCAGCAGGATATTGAACATGCGACTTTTCTTTAGATCCCCCAGGTAATCATCTTCCGGAAGATGAACTCCGATAATCCATGGCCATTGAGGGATGGAAAAGGGCGTAAGCATCGCATGGTGGTATTGGCCTTCATGTTCGAACCTGGCAAACCGGGACTCCTTCAACTCAAAGCGGCCCCGTTCGTCCTGAATTAATCCTACGGCTGCAAATGCTTTTCGACTCAGAATGGCATCGAGTTCATGAATTTTCACAAACCGTAAGGACTTGGAACCCGAAGCGCCCTGGGTTTTAATTTTTTCAAGATCAGGGAAAGCAACCACCTCACCATTGTTATTGATCATAAAAGCCTGGCCGTTTTGGCCGATTTTCAGGTTGCCGATGAAGGAAGAAAGCTCGTCGATTTCAATATCCACACCGACGATGCCTTTCAGAACATCGGATTCATCATAGGTGGGACCGGCTATGGTAATTCCCGGCTTTTGGGACGTAAAGAAGATATACGGATCCGTCCAGACGATCTTTTCATGTTCAAGCGCCTTTTTATACCAGGGACGTATGCGTGGATCATAGCGGTCTTCCGGATCAAATTCCTTGGAGAGAACATTCAGGTTTTGGTCGCGCCATGTCAGCGCTGTTTTGCGGACGCCGCCCCGGTGGGATATGATTTTCGTGCGGAATCCAACGGGTGAATGCTGCTCGCTGCGGTTTACATAAAAAAAATCACCATTGGGTTTGCCGAGATAAATACCGGCGAAATGCGGATAGATGACCAGTTGATCCAGAAAATACTGCTCCAGCGTATCAATATTGTTTTCATTGACGCTGACCACATTGGCGGCGAGCAGACGTCGCGTAAGCACAGCGGCACCATATGCATGGGCAAGATGATTCTGTGATTTTTCCAGCGCCAGACCGGCAATATTTTCCATGATATTCATGGCATGGCCATTCAACGTTTTTTGGGAGGATACATAAGTCGACCACGTCGTTACCGCATAAGTTCCCCAGATCAGGCAGAGAAAACCGATTATCAGCGACCAGCGAATTGTAAGCTTCATAGAGACTCTCCAGATAGTTTTTGGAGCACACTATCAGATTGTCTGTAAAAAATCTTGTAATTTTTACAGCCTCGGTGCAATAAGCCCGCTATCAAGGGATGATTATGGCAATATTGATATGCTAGTCCGAAAAATTTGGCAAGAGGTCGAAGTCGCGTATACCAGGTCAAGCCGGTTGTCGGGCTTTCCGGGGCCCATGTCATTTAAAAAGTTAAGTTGACAAGCGGCAACTGTTCAGATATAAGAGCACAAACTGCCAATTCGCTATCCTGACCTCCAATGCTCGAAAACCGATTCATATAAAATCAATGACTGAATTCCAAAAACGCTTCGCAATCCCGGTGATGGTCCTGATCTTCCTGGTAATCCTCCTTACAGTGTTGACTAAGCCCGCCTCTGCCGTTCGTTTGAATGCCATCGGTGTTTCGGGTGCTATGGTCAGTCTGCCGGTGCAATACCCTTTCACGCCAGGGTCCAACGTGCCGCTGACGGTCATCGACGGCAAAATCGGCCGACAGCCCTTCTATACGGAACTGGTGTCCTCTGGAGTTGCCCCGTCAGAAGTGCTGTCCCTGGCGCGATCATTCAAGGGAGTATTCGATTTTCGCAATGCCCGGCCCAAAGATGAGTACCAGGTAAGCCTGACACCTCAAAAGAAGCTGCAAAAACTGATATATAAGACGGGTCTTACCAACCAATATATTGCTGTCAGAACCAACAACGGCGCCTTCTACACCTATCGTCAGGAGATTTCACTTGAAAAGGAGACCGTCGCCAGAACTTTTACCATTGAAAGCTCTCTCTATCAGGCTGTTACCAGACGGGGGGAAACCAGCCACCTAGTAGCCGCCTTTACCGATATTTTCTCCTGGGATATCGATTTTTACCTTTTCCCCCGCAAGGGGGACACGATTCGGGTACTTTTTGAAAAATATTACCATAAGGGACACTTTGTAAAGTATGGTAAGATTCTGGCAGCCCAATACATCGGCAGCAGTGAAGCCTTTTCTGCCTTTTATTTCGACAATGGCCGTCAGGCGGGCTATTATGATGAAAACGGCGTTCCACTGCGCAAGATGTTTATGCGTATACCGGTCAAATTCGGTATGCGCACATCATCTTTTTCGACAAGACGCTTCCATCCTATCTCGAAAAAGTACAAGCGCCACACCGGCATCGACTATGGGGCTGCACACGGCACACCCATTCATGCCACCGCCGGCGGCACTGTGGAGTTTGCCGGCTGGCAGGGCGGCTATGGAAAATTAGTGATTGTCCGCCATCCCAACGGTTACAAGACCTACTACGGCCACTGCAGCCGCCTGCTGGTTAAAAAGGGCACCCGTGTAAAGCAGGGGCAGGCTATTGCCAAAGTGGGCCAAACCGGTCAGGCAACAGGCCCCCATGTGCATTATGAGACGCGCATCAACGGCAAGCCGGTGAACCCCATTAGAATAAAAACCGCCAGGGGCAAATCCTTGCCTTTCGATCAGCGCGCCCGGTTTGAGTTAATGTTGCAGGCTCGCATGCAGATGATGGCGGATAAATTGTTTCCCGAAGGCCGTCTAACTGCCAGCAAGGCGACAGAATTGCAATAGCCGTTATTTCCCCATCAATTTTATCGCAATAGACCCCAGGCGCGTACCAAATGATGAAATCGTTTCAACCCATTCCCCAGTGTGTCGACTGCTTGATGTCTCTGGCAAAAGACCTTGTTACTTTGACAGCTTCTGAAAATCCAGGCCTTTTTGAAAGCGCAGAGAGCATCGCCCGTAATATTCTTAAAGAGGCCGGCAATAACGAATCGAGTTCGCCTCAGATAGCCAATCGAATTCTCAGGGAGATTAAGCGAATTACCGGTATCGCAGATCCTTATGAGGATTTCAAAGCCCGGGAAATGGCGCAGGCCCGTAAAATATTTGCCGATCTAAAGGACCCTGTGGCTGAAAACCTGCGATCACGAGCCACATTGGCAACAATTGGAAACAGTCTGGATTTCTTTAAAAATCCCGAACAAGCCCTGGCCGATATTCCCGGCCTGTTCCGCAGCGGATTTTCATTTTATTTCGATCACATTGATCAGTTTGACCTCTTTCTGACGACCAAACCGGAGAAAGTGTTATATCTCACTGACAATGCAGGAGAAATTTATTTTGACCTTCCTTTATACGATTACTTGAAGAAGTATGCTCAAAAAATCTATCTGGTAGTGAAAGGCGGGCCTTCCCTCAACGATCTCACCCGGGTTGAGCTGGAAGCTGCGAAGTTGCAAGGCAGGTTCGACCTAGTGGCCGATACGGGTACCGATGGTGCCGGAATTGATTGGGACTATGTCTCGGGGGAATTCCTAGATCTTTTTTCTTCCGCCGACCTTATTGTCTCAAAGGGGATGGCGAATTTTGAAACCCTTTATCCGAGGCGCATCTCTGCGCCAAGCTTTTATATGTTCAAAGTGAAATGCGAACCCATTTCAAACTATGTTCAGGCCCCGTTCGACAGCTTCCTGGCTTTATGGAAAGAGGGAAGCTCCTGCTTTAGTTCGTAGGGATGATGATGAGAAATAATAAGCTTCTCATCATCCACCAGGGCGCTCTGGGGGATTTCGTCCTGATATTTCCGGCCATTGTCCGACTGCATAATTATTATGGCAGTATCGATGTGCTCTGTCAGAGCGGGTTGGGAAAGCTGGCAAAGTCGCTGGGACTCGTCCAAAATTGGTACCCCTTGGAAGCCGCGAATGTGGCGACGCTGTTCACCGATAATGTCGATCCGAAAATAAAGAGAATGTTAAGGCCCTATGTGAAAATCCTTTTGTTTTCTTTATCCTCTGAGCTCGAACAATCCATCTGTCAAATTACTTCAAAACCCGGTTGCCGTATTGCCCCCAAGCCGCCGCCACATCTGCGCTTACACCTTACGGAATTTGTGCTGGAAAATCTCATAAAATGCAAATTGATAAAAAAAACAAATGGCATTATAGAAGGCATCCGACCTCCTATCCGCAGGAGCCGGCCTAAATATTCCGACAAGATATTGCTTCATCCTGGAGCCGGAAGTCCTCGCAAACGCTGGTCGATTTCAAATTTCCTTAAAGTTGAAGCCATGTTAGAAGCCGATGGATTGAAGCCGGAGTTCATTCTGGGACCGGCTGAGGAGGACTTAGTCGATACGCTGCCGAGGACGAATCGGACAGTGCGCATATTAACGGATTTAACCGAATTAGCGGCCTTGCTCAAATCTGCCGGCGGTTACATCGGCAATGATTCCGGCGCCAGTCATCTGGCCGCTTTTTTAGGGGTGCCGACCGTGGTGATATTCGGCCCGACTGATCCCCAACGTTGGAAACCGGTGGGGCAGGCCGTTGAAATCGTGAGGCCCGAGCTTGAGTGCCGGCCGTGTTTTGAAACAGAGGCTGCCAATTGTGAGGATCCGTGTTGCCTGGAGAAAACCACTCCTGAGGAAGTGATTAAAGCGTTTTATCGGGTTTGTTCAGTTTACTGAAAAGAGCAAATTTGATATAGCCGCAAAAAGGCGCAAAAAGCACAAAAATAAAATTTCAGAGCTTGTAATTTCAATGGGTTATGAGACAGAAATTTGAGAATTTCGACTTTTTACGAGATTGTCAAATTTGATACAAAAAAATGATGATTGCGAAAAAAATAGCTGCTCTAGACCGAATCTATGCCGCCTATGACAGATTTTGCGCCAGTATAGATGTGGCCTGTAAAAAATATTGCGCCCAGTGCTGTACCTCCAACGTAACCCTGACTACGCTGGAAGGATACAAAATTGTGGATCACCTTATCGCTGCCGGGAAGTTGGATATCATCGAGGAGCTTAGGCATGCGGTCGCGACAACCCGGTATCGGCCTCAAATATCCACCAA
>CALZJV010000056.1 GCA_945787595.1 uncultured Desulfobacterales bacterium
GGTGTAGTTGTTGATTCCATAAAGGATTGGATCTCCTGGTATGAACTGTTGGGTACTGCAGCCGGTTAAGATTACGAGAATGAAAATCCAAAACAAGTACTTCTTCTCTCGAGCAAATATCATGATGTCTCCTTTTTCCAAAACTGGACTTTTCAAATTATCCATCCTTTGCAAATCTTGGAGGTGCACGCTTTCGTTAAATTCCATACCAATATTAGAAAAGTTAACAACAAAAATTTCTATAATCAGATGAGTAAAGAATCCAGGCCCAAAGGACCTGGCTTTGGTTTGCCCCCTGGAAGGGGGCTCTCCATGACCCTGCTCTGCTCAACATACTTATGGAGTGTTGGCCTCCGGCTCGGAGAGAGTAATGGAGTATTGGAAAAACGAAATCCCAACACCGATCTTCTGCAACTTTAAACAGAGGCCATCGAGATTCTCTGATGCATAGAGTTCAGGTGCGTTAGACCATCACTCCAATACTCCATCACTCCTTGAAACTGTTACAGGCAGTGCCGATTATCTCTGACCTGGCCCAAAGAACCAGGATTTCTAAGTTTGATAAAAAACCTATGTGTAGGCAGAATAAGTTACTATGCATGTTATTTTGACAAAATACAGAGAAGATCGTGCAAGACAACGAAGAGGGGATACTCAAAACAGTACCACCTATAATTCTCTTGTCAGGATAAAAACTGGGTTCAGGACTGCGGTGGCAGAACTACTGCTTGCAGAGGCATCAAAAAATTAGAAACTAATGATGGAATTTACCTTCGGTCCTCAAGGTGATTTGATAATTACCGACAGGAATTCGAGTTTCGCCGGCAATTTTTTCTTCGCGAAATTCGTCTTCCAGACCGAAACATACAAACTGGTTGTCTACCGCCACTTTGCTAATTGTCGCATCATCGTCAGATACAAATCGATCAACGAGTATTTCCATTGGTCACCTCATTTTAACGTCAAAGCTCGAGGGCAGCAAGCGTAGCTGGTCCAACGATGCCGTCGACCACCAACCCGCGCTGCTGTTGGAATTGAATTACCGCTTCGTTTGTCTGAGGCCCGAAAATACCGTCGACATCCATTTGGAATTCTGCATCTACCAAAGCCTGTTGAACTTTTCGAACTTCCTCTCCTTGCATAAATGGGGTCTGTAAGCGTAAGAGACGTTGCTCGACATCTTGTGCAGATACCCGAAGAGGTTTTTCACCGAGGGTTTCCTTATCGATTCGAATACCACGGACAGAAAAGGGTAAGTCCAAAGCCCATTTTTCGTGATCTATCAGTATTTGGAAGGCCTCCATACGGTATACTGTTTTGCGAAGAATCAGAATACGGTGGTTGGCTAGCCAATTTTTTCTCACAGCCACGTAGTTTTCAATCCAGGCATTTTCGCCGATATTTTCCACGGAACCGTGCCGAGCTATTGTTCGGTCACGCATCCGTACCCAGGAACCATGGATATTGCCATCATAGACCACGGCACTACCCAGCCCGGTGCTAATACCTATCTTTTGAGATGCCTTGAGGCTTGGGTTCCAGTATACTCGGTCAAAGAACTGGTCTTGAACGTCATGCATGACCGGATCTTCCCCTGCTTCTCGCAATAGACGCCGCAACCTCGTGTCGTGATCCAAACTGACATCCCGATGGAACAATCTAGGCAGGAACTCACTGAGATCCGGCGCAAACTCGGCGCTCTCGTTTTCAGTATAAGCCTTGATTAAAAGAAAAAGGTTGCCGCTCGCGAGCGTTGTCTGTGATTTTCCGTAAGTAAGGTGGCCAGGGTCGCCGGGGAGCAATGTTACCTTGCCGTAATCTCCCTGCGCCCTCCCGGTTTCAAAAATATTTACAATGGCCTGGGCAGCTTTCTTTTGTAGTTCAGTCGGCATATTTTCCTCCTTATTATATCGATCCAGGCAACGGCCCTAAATTTTCCCCCGTTAAATAAGAAGATTAATCTTATCTTTTAAAACGTTATCTGGTCTGGGGACATCGTACGGCAAAGGCACCATTGGCGCCGAAGTGAATAGGTTACCGCGAATGTCATCCAAAATCCAACTGCCATAGAACCCGAATAATCGGCTACCACATCATCACCACCGTCTCTCCAGCTCGGTAACTGTAGTAAAGTCGAATGCGCAGGACATAGTGCCGGCCTTTAAACAACCGGATGCGAATGTGTGCGTTGTAATCCTCGCCACTGTCGTCATCAGCGGTTAGATATTTTAGATCTCCATTATCGTCTTCGAACAGGACCATCACCGTATCGGAGACCCCGAAAGTCCGAATATCGTAGTAGCGGGTGGCGTTTGGTTCAATGACAAAGTTGAGCTGTTCACCCACGGATATTTCCAGTGCAGCAGACTGAAACGGCTCCAGCACCGGGTATTTGTCCGGTTCCAGTGGTGGATAAAAGCTTTTCACCCAGGTCTTGTCCCGTTCGGATAGCCCGGGCTGGGGAAACAGACCGGCGGTGAAATACTGTTCCGGCTCTTTTATAAGCCTCGGATCGAAGGGGTAATGCATTATGGAATTAGGGTCCCAGTTCGAACCCTGTACCGTATCCGGTGAAATTTTTCGAATGATATTGTGGTAGGTTTTTTCGCGCGACCACTCATTCGGGGGTTGTGCCAGGGCCGCATAAACGGCCTCCTCATCCCAAACGATTCCTGCGTGGGGGTTCTGATGTTCGTGGGGAAATCCGAGGGTGTGTCCGACTTCATGGACAGCCGTATCGATTTCATCGGGGCTGCGTGTCAGATCCCAACCGAAGTTCATGGTACGTTCATTGGTTCCGATATTCAGGATATAACGACCAACATAGGACCAGGCGCCGTCTCCCTGCATGAAACCGATGTGGATTTCTGCGTCTTCGCGATTGTCGACCTCTTCGAAATCAAGCCCGATTCCGGTTTCCTTCCAGAACTCGAAACCATTTCTAACCACCTTTCTCTGATCCTCGTCGCCCACGAATGAGCGCCACTCCCTGCTGCCGTCAGTGAAGTAGACATATTTTCCGTCGGATTGCCTGTCGAAAAAGTAATAGTGCAACATTGTACCGTTCGCCCATTTGTCGGCGTTCACCCGTATGAGAGACAATCGACCGGGGTGCACGTTTGGGCTGAAAACCCGTTCGGGAATCTGCGGCAGGCTGCAATACGAATAGCCCTTACCTCCGCCCGGACCGGAGTACTTTCGAGTATACTGTTGGGTGCTTTTTTCCTTAGTTTTAGGGTTTGTCATGATGTCCTCCTTTGTTTTGAAGTATTGGTTGCGATGAATCAGTGTTGGCAATGGTAGATGCACATGAAGTATGGAAGTGGTTTCCTTGCGTTTACGGGTAGCCTCCAAACCTTAATTCGGCGTCAATCGAGTTTGAACTTCTCCGGGGCGGGTTTGGTTTCGCTACAGTTTGGTGCAGTGCTGCCTCCTCAGCCAAAGCGAGCCTTCATTTCCCTGTCGATCTCTTCAAGAGAAAACAATTTACCCGGATTACCTTCATTTTTCAACTGGACGTGAGGCCAATCTTTAAATCGGCGCCAGTGTCCGCCGGCTACCAGTTCCAAATCCTCTGCTGCATCTGCATAAAACTTGTATCCGTTGCGGCCTTCAATCTTTTTCGTCGTTGACCATTCGGCCTTCCCATCAATGAGCCAAAAACAATCCAAAGCTTCGCCCCACTGATGCCAGGACAAGCCTGGAATAGCATTGGTAACATGCCTTCCAGACTGTGAGCCGACACTCTCCAGGCAATTCACCAGAAAATGTGCGCCTTTGCTCTTAAGCTCCTGGATCTTATCATTTATTTCCTGAATTGATCTCGACTGGCGCCACAGAATTGCCTGGTCAAATGGATCTCTCAATGTGAAGAAAGGTCGCATCTGAATTTCTTGCCCCTCACATTGAGCAAGTAATTTTTCCACCTGCTCTCTGAATTCCACAGTCAGGTCATTAAGCTCACGTGAACTCATCTTTTGTCCTCCTTTCTTTGATTATTCCGACACCGTCGTCCCAAAATTTTCTCCGAACTAAACAGGCGTAATGCTGAACTGGTCGTTCAGGGCGCCGGCCTTGCCCAGATTAGCCCGGGTGACTTTGTTCATGAGGTGGTTTAACGACCGGAATAAAAATTTGACTTTTTCCAGCGCGGGTAAATCGCCCGGGTCCACACTGATATGATAGACAATCTTAAATTCATGTTCGTCACTGGTCACTCGCACACGGTCTTGCGCCTCAGTGAACTCACGCACAATGTCGACCAGATAGTCTCTTAACTGTGATGCGTTCAGTCGATTAGCTCTGTTTAACATCCCTTGCTCCTTTTTTATCTGTTAAATTATGATGTATGTAGAGATTTGGCCTTACCGGGGATAAGGGAATTTTAAAGCGGCGAAGCGTTCCTCCCGACGGGCATCGATTCTGTTTTTAACCTTTGCAGGCATATCGTTAAGCGCCCCTTTAAAGGCCAGTTCAGCGTGTTTATACAGCGGTGATGGCTGCACCGTGCCTTGGACGTCTTTGTATTGCGGCTGGATGGTATGATTAAAGGCGTAGATATCCAGCCAGCCCAGCCCCTTTTCATAACGCAGGCGCACCAGGCTGCTCTGCTGGGGATATGCGAAAACCGCCCCGGTAATGACTTCCCAAAATCCAAAATGATTTTGATCACCGGCATGATACTTAATTTTATGCTCGTGGGTATGGCCACAGAAATAGGCAACCACTGAAGGATATCGGCTGAACAGGGCTTTCAGTTGCTCCCCCCCGTCAATCCCGCCAAGGTTGTGATGGCCGAAGACCAGGACAATTTTATCACGTGCACGCTCAAGTTCGTCGTTCAACCATTTAAATTGCGTCTCGTCAATACTACCGTTGGCGCCGAACCGGAAGCCGGTGTCTAACACAATCATCTGTATGGCCGGATCATGCTTCGCCTTATCTTCGGGTTTTACTTCGATGGCATAGTATCCTGGACAATCTCTACAGAAAAAATTATCTTCATTGATTTGCCGGAGAGAATATTTAAGTCGATCGTAACCGTTATAGTGGCTGAACAGCGGCCCACCCAAGCTGGTGGGGTCTCTGTCCGTATTGGTCGGAGATATATTTACAAAAGGATAAAATTCATAGGTACCGTGATGGATGTTGATAAAGTTGAATTTACTGTGCATGGTCATAAATTCGACAAAGGGGTCGTTCACAAAAATCATTTTAGGCTTGATATTGCCGAATGTCCCAACATCATGGTTGCCGATAGCATTGAACCAGGGAATTTCGATTTCGTTGGTAATATACAAAAATTCGTAAAGCTCATTTACCACTCCGGCATCTATGGCATCGCCGGTATGAATCATGAATTGGGGCCGGCCGGGGTCATTGGGCGAGTGCGGCTTCACCGTTGCATTGATAGTCTGAATGACGGCATAGTAAATCGCCCCATCGAAAGTCTCGAGCAATGGCACGCGTTCGAAGGTAGGGACCAGATAGTCCGCTAATTGACTGATCTCTTTATCATACAGCCGAACCTGCTCATCTCGCAACTGGACATCGGAAAGATGAAAAAAGGTCAATTTTTCGCCGGCTTCGGATCGGTCGACATTGGCCCGGACGGCATCGTCGGCGTCCTTGCGTTCGACCAATTGATTTTCCTCAATCCGGACCGGTCGCGCCTCAAATTTCGGCAAATTTCGCTTGCCGTACTGCTTCCGATAATAGCCTTCCAGATCAAAATTTTTGTCATTGATGGTCCGGCGCTCCTGATAGTTCCAGGCCGGTTGATCGTCGATATCCGGCATACTGCGGTATTTTTTGATCCAAAAAAGCGGACTGCAGCTATTAAAGGCCAAAACAATAAAAACTGTAAAACTTAACACCAGCACTTTCTGTTTGATATGACGCATTTTGCCCTCCCTTTCCATGAAACAATGACACTGATCCGGTTTTAAAAAGATACCGGACTCATCATTCTTGACAGATATATTTGCTTTTCTATTCTAGCTATCTTTTTTTGGCTTTTTATATTTGTCTATCTTTTTAGCGACACGCCTGCAGTACTGAGATACAACGGATTCTCCAATACCGAAATGAATCCTGAAAATAATTTTATAGCAGAGATAATGCCAAATAGAACGAAAGTGTATTTACTTATACAATAAAAGATGTAACAACCTGATTATTTAGAATTATTTTTGAAGTAAATTTTTCTAAATGAACTGAATCGTATAAGAATTCACCACTTTAACTGCCAAGCTAATTTACGGTTTCAGGGATTTAATATCAATTTGATTTACAAAGAAAACAAGGGCAGACACCAGCAATTGTCGACCCTGTGCTATTGCTTATCCGTTGCATCCATCTTTGGTGAATTGGCGGGCTGGATTTCAAAACCTTCATCCAGAATGCCTTTCTGTCCGTCCGGATTCGTGACCACAACATTCCATTTACCTGCTTGAGAAATCTGTGACAGGTCAAAGCTGCAGGTGACCTTGCTGCTGTTAATAACATTGACGGACTTGCCGGGAATATGCTCATCGCCCCGGACCAAACTAACGGTCGCACCTTGGCGAAAATTGGTTCCGACCAAGTTAATGATATCGACCATAGTACCTATAATTCCTCTTTCTGGGTTGATACCAGAGACAGTAGGAGCATTAACCCCAACTGCGGGCTCTCCAGCAGAGGTAGATCTGGAACCATATTTGTTGAATTTTTATTTCGACGAAACATTTCATATCTCCTTTGGGCAGAAACAATTAAAATTCACATAATTCATAGATATTGGACTGGACTTTAACGTTGTAAAAAATCCTTAAAATCGTCCTCATGAACCTGTTCTTGGGCGATGGCCTGCCCGATTCGCTGCAAGGCGCGTATTTGATCGATACAATCCATCGCCTGCACCTTATCGACATCAATGTCAGCCAAATTCAATTTTTTGAGCCGATCTCTGGTAAAAGAGATCGTGTAGCGATGATATGTCAGCAATGGCTTAAAATATGCGGAAATATAATCGGGACCTGAGCCGGATTTTCGGTCCGGCGGCCGTTGGCTCATCAGCTCCATCAGGATATTTTGCTGCAAATTGGCAGAATCCATGAAGGAGCTGATCGCATAGGGTGCCCAGTTTAACGCTTTGTAACCCCGGGCTTTGGGATAGGGAATTTTTTCACTGCGAAATCCGGTGCCCACCGAAATAAGCAGCATATTTTTCTCACCGGGTGCCCAGCCGACACCATACTCAGGCTGAGTGGCTTCCCTAAAAAGCTGAAAAGAAGGATTGTTGTAAGAGCTCATGCCGCCGTCGATAAATTCGTGTGAGTCACTATCTATTTGAAGGGTGCGGGGCGGGAAATAGGTTGGTGCCGCTGAACTGGCGCGGATTATCTGCCAGAGCGGCAAATCGGCATTGTTTTGATAAAATTTGCTCTTTTTAGCGTTGGCGAAAAACCACGTCTCACCGCTGGAAGCATTTTTAGATACGATCATCACCAGGGATTTCAGCTCTGAAGATCCAAGCCTGAGAGGGTGTGAATCAGAATCTGAAAAAATGTCTTGCAGTTCTTTTTCGAGCGGACCGGCTTCGTATTTCGTCCACAGGCGGCCCATGAGCGGAATTTTGCTGCCCAAGCTGCGCTTGAAAACCAGCGGCCCCTTTTCCACGTAAAAATCCAAAAGGTCACCGGCTTTCATACCTTTGGCCAAACCGGCCGCCAGAATGGCGCCGGTGCTGGTGCCGCCGATAAAATCGAAATAGTCCCCCAGACACTTCCAAGCGGAATTGTGAGCCTGAAGAATTTCTTCCATCTTGACCAGCACTTCCGCCGCGATAATCCCGCGAATGCCACCGCCATCTAAAGATAAAAGCCGTGTGGGTCGATCCATGACAACCTCCTTTTAGACAGTTTTGGTGAAGAATTGATTTGGCAAAAATTTACCAATGATCATTTTTCATTGGACAACAAGAGCTTTTGTTCCGCTTTGGTCTCTTTATGAAAAAGTTTTAATCTCTTCTGGTGAAGGACTTCATTATAGGCATACAACCAAGCGAATAGAACGGTGAGGACAAAACCGTCCAAAGCCATAACGCCAAGGCTAAATAATTTCCATTCAGCCGCAATGGTTAAATAAGTACCCATATATAAAATGGCAGCAAAGGTAATCAAGGGGATGTTGATAATGGAAGCGCGCAAAATTCTAACTTTGCTTCTGGCGTACGAGAGGTCTGCCATGGGCTGACCTTTGCGGACCATGACATACGCATATTTTTCCTGGTATTTATCGCGCTGGTATTTATCGCAACGCTCATTTCTATTACGCGTTGCAATGCGGTGTTTGAGAGATTTTAGACAACATCCGATCCACGATTCCTCTACAAGCCACTTTGCCAGTTTATCAAAAAATATCCCCAATACATAAGCAAGGGCAAACACCAAAGCGGTCGCCAGGGCCTGATATTTATCAAATTTGGTAGCCATAAAATTGATTGAATTCACTCCGATGGCGCTACTGACAACCAGAAATAGCCAAACACAGGCCTGAAATCCGATGATGAGTAATTCTACAAAAAGGGTGGTTGTGCTCATGATCTCTCCAATTCTAATAAGTCAGGGCAAAGCATCAATCCCGTTTTTCATTTGATCACCAACTTCTTAGTTGCAATAGGCATCAAGTTTTACAACCGAATGAATCTGCATCCGGGCACCTTTTCTTATTACAAATTCGCTGAGTCCTATTTCACTTTTCGGATTGCCCCAGTCATAAGTATACCCTAACCGGGTCCATGGGTATGGATATTCCTCAATTGTATAAGAGGTGCGCTTATTTTTATTAAACCAACAGATGTGATCGTCGGCGACGGTCAAAAATTTATCGGATTTGGGGAAATCCAGCCCGGCTTCACGATCGGTAATTTCCGGATCCGGTGAGGGCCGAAATACATCTCCCGGGTCAGCCCAAATTTGCACCAAATCTGTCTTTTCGGCGTTTGGCGGCAGCCCCAACAGTTGTTTTAAACGCAAAGCCAGTTTTTCCGATGAGAGATTTAGTTTCCTGCAGAAATTTTTTAATTCCGGAGCCACCGTCACCCAAACATCAGATTTGGCAATTTGACTAGGGACTTTGCCGTCATAAATATCCGCAGCGGTCCAGGTTACAACCAAAAAACGAGAATCACCTGATTTTCCTTGCCATATCAGGTCAGGATTATAAGCCACTATCGGAATAAGCTCGCGTGAAATCTCCGCCGACTCTGCTATTTCAGCATCCTTAACCGCCTTTAAATAAGCCTGTTGAAGTTCATTTTCAGATAAGTCCTCAATCGCATATGAATCGGAAGTATCCAGGCGACCGGACCAGCACGCTTTAAGCAAAACGACGTTTGCTGCGAACAGTAAGAATGCCAAAATGCTAAAAAGCCAAAGGGGAAGCTCAAGTAATTTTATTTTGCTGTTTTTTTTCTGATTCTTCATTTTCTAAATATCTCCGCCTTTTCGATTTTTGGCTAACACCGGTCGAAATCGAATAAGAACTCGCAAGCAGTTTGTCCTGTTTTAAAACATTCGGTAAGTTACTCTTCAATTTTCTTTACTTTTGCACGCCATTGAAACTTCTTTTAGTATTGTGAAACTCGCGTCTTCATGTTTGACATTATTTCACCAATGCTTGTGTAGTATGTAAACACAGCCGTTTTATTATTTTCTAAAAAATTTATTGCAGAGATAATGCCAAATTGAACGGAAGTGTATTTACTTAAACAAGAAAAGATGTAACACCCTGATTATTTACAATTATTTTTGATGTAAATTTTCCTAAATGAACTGAATCGTATAGGAATATAGGAATTCACCATTTTAACTGCCAAGTTAATTTACGGTTTCAGGGATTTAATATCAATTTGATTTACAAAGAAAACAATGGCAGACACCAGCAATTGTCGACGCTTGGCTATTGCTTATCCGTTGCATCCATCTTTTTGGAATGCCCTTTCATATTCATAGGTTTTTTATAAGATCATCAATGTCAGGCTTTTGCCTGGAATCTACAAATCGTGTCACAGAGTAGATGATTTCGCCCAAATATCGGGCAACATCAGCACCGGGATAACCAAGCTCTTTTACCGCAATCCAAGAGATCGAACCGCGGGCTCCAACTACATCCCGCCTGCGGCTGCCTGAACGAGATTCGTTTAGGAAAATAGCGCACCAACTCTTTTATATACCGATCTTCCTGACACACAACCGATATGATGCAAAAACCCCGGGCGCGGATTTTCTCATTATCTTGGAATAGGTATTAAATCTTAGGTATGAAGTTAATTGTTAAGCACGTTTTGCGGATGTCCCGGTTTTCGACTATACAATAACCCAGATCTCAGAGTCTAATTGGAGCGCTGAAATTCACAATTCAAAGTTTGACACCATTATAGTCCAGTTCAACTAAAATTTGGCTTAAAAATCGTATGGGTTATCGGACAAACTCTTTATGCTAAAATATCCAAAAACAACTGTGCATTCTCAGGTGCAGTAATGTTCCAGCAGTGCATATGGGCCAAAAGATTGACCTGTGTGGCACTCAAATCGATGACTTTCGGAGGATTTTGAAAAAAGGTTTTATAGTGGGGGAAGGTTCCCAACGACCCGGTGCCGATCTTTTTTCTGATATTAGCGGGCAGCCTGCCCTCCCATTCTTTGACTCTGTCATTGTAAACCCACAAAACATCAACTTCCCAGCCGCCTTCAATGCCGTAGTGCGGAGCTTCTCTAACAGGATATTTCGCTCTATGCATTGCAGTTTAACCCGCTTCTTTTTTGATCAGCAGATTTTCTACTAATTCCGGATACATTTTCTTTGGAAAGACATGATTCAGGTTAAATGGAGGTGTCTTACCGAAAAGTGGTGGGATCGAATCGTTGATTTCATCTTTTCCCCCTCCCTTTAACTGGGCCTTGGTGTTGACAAATACCACAACACGTTCAACCTTACGCATGAGCAGTGACATTATCCCGAGATTTTCCAGGATACCAGCATCACCAAACGTGTACTCTTTAGCACGGGTATTATCGGCATCAGGTACTGACCAGTGTCTGAATTCGGGAAAACCCAACCAGTCTAAACCGAGTTTCGCCAGAACTTCGGCCGGTGCGGCTCCGCTGGTGCCAGCCACGTCAGATAGGGTGTACAAATGCCGTGAAGCTCCAAGCCGCACTTTTACGACCTGGGAGTTATCCGGTGGATCATCAGGTTCATCAGAATCGAATCCCAGTGGTTCAATGTATCCTCCGCCCAGATTCAGCCCGTTCGAACCGGCCCCGTTATGTAAAACCCGAGCACCGGTATAAAGCGGCGTTGTCTCAAAATGAATCCTTTGAGGTAATCCCTTTGGGTTATCTGCTCGCAGAAGAGTTGAACCGACAATCAAAAACGGCCGGCCTTCACGAACCGTGTAAAAATCATCCTCGCTCAACCGCGAATTATTTTTTAAAATATTAGAAACGGAAACTGAATTAAGGCTGAACGATCGCTTGAGTGAGTCAATTTCAAGAGGTTTTAGAAAAACATCGCCAATCGCTCTTGAATATGTTTCATCGCCGGCAAAGCGAATGGCTTGTTCGAAAAAATCATCGATAATAACGGAATTTGAAATTAAATGCGCAAAACTGTTTCGATCTGTTTTTTTAAGGGCTTCAACCGTCAGATCTTCGGGTGGAATGACCTGTCCCAAAAACATCTCATCCGTCCAGTTATCGTTCAGGTAAGTAAAAGGCACACTAGCCCAGGAGCCGCCGGAGACGCAAGATATGTATCTAACATTTTTTAAAAGATTTAAGTCCTTGAGGCCTCGTAATTGCCCCAAAACGCAGGAAGCCGACCGAGTCCCCCCTCCTGAAAACGCCAACCCAACATTTGGCCTGGTTTCAAGTTCAACGACCTTATACCGGGAATCATCGATTTCCGGAAAAGTAAAATCGTCTCTGGTAGCATCCCAGATTTTACAAGTAACATATTTGGTTCGTTTCCCGATGGCTGACATGATTTCCTCCTTTACTGACAAATATTGGTTTCATCGTGGGTGTCTTTACTGCCACTGATAATGTTATTATTCCGAGCGTAACGTTTCAGAAATTGCATCATCCTCGATTTGTTTTCCAGCTATCAATTATTTGTCGGATACTTGCCGGCCGATCCGTCATTATTCCATCTACACCTCTGTCCAATATTTTAAATATCTTTTCTTCAGATGGAATTTTTTTATCGATGGCAGGGAGAAATGGCCCAAAACCAGTCAGAAAAACAAATGTAGAACCACCCGCTTCACGAACTTTTTCAATTGTTTTAATTCCTGAATAAGTGCTGTCATAGCTAGTTTCGAGAGCTCGATTTTTCATTTCCATTTTGAAAAACAAAAGAAAAAGCTGCTCTTGAATGGAAAGGCCAGTAGGGTATTTATTATCACTTAATTCTCGGAATTCATCTATATAATCATCATACACGCTCACTACCACTTTTGTTCGATTGCTGAGGTCATTATTTAAAATATCTGTAAAAACCCGGATGTTGTCTTTAAGTCCTTTTCTATCGGTGTCATTAACTTTCCTTTTAAATGATTTCTTCATTTCTATATTCAATGGAATGTTGGGGAATTTTTTTAAAAAGTTTGATAGAAGGAGAAGTTGACGGTCTTTATCCTCTGGAACGTTCGAAAGGTCTATTTTTTCTTTTTTAAGTTCCAATATCTCAGGATTCGCCACCCAGGCCTTTTTATTCAATTCATTCCATTTATAATGGTAAATCTTTCTTCTTTCCCGGGATCTTTCGGCTGGGCAGTTATTTTCCCCTTCAATACGCACGTTATCCAGACTTGGACCATGCCATACCACGAACTCACCGTCACAGGTTAGCTGGACATCAAGTTCTAAAACATCAGCCTTCGCTTCATTCAAAGCATGGTTGAAACCCATGACCGTGCTTTCCGGCATTTCCAAAGCACCTCCCCTATGGGCAAAAAGAAGCGGCGTTTTCAATTCAAATATCGGTTCTTTTCGAAAATATTCAATGCTCATTACAAACTTCCTTTTTGTTAAGGTTAAATTATTAAGATATCATGGTTTAGGTAAAATTTCATCAGCGGAAGCTCATCTCCTTGAATCAGGTCTTTCCCCACCCCCGCAATCACGCAACGTATTTGCGGTCGCCCACTTACCCAAGCAGCGGTATTAAACAACCACTAATCAATTCAAACCTTTTTCTTACGCTTAGCCTTTCTCAACAAATTAGAGCAATAAACTACGCGCTTCAGGTGGCTTTCGCCCGAAAAGGGACAATATATATTCCGATTGCTTTACAAAAGCGTCAGAATCTGCACCATCACCAAAGATTTTTCGGCGTTCGATCCCATACACAATGTGCTGCAGCGCATCCGCTTCATCAATTCCGGCCTTTCATAGTATGGCAATTCCAACAGCCGCAAAATTCAATCATGTCAATCCATATATCCATATCCGTCCCATACTGTTTCCAGCGCACCAAAAATCTCACGCGTCGCAGCTGAAAATGTCGGCGCCCCCATGTTCTGCTCCATCGTAGACGATCATGAAAAGATAGATACCCGGTTCTTCCTTTAGTAGAGTGATACCTTCAGCCTTGATATTTTTAGGAACAGGTATTTTGCACAACGTCTTGATATGGCTTTGCATGGCCTCGCGCTCGTTTTTTCCTGGAACCATGTTTTCCCCGTCCCAGAAAAAAACATGATACGGCAAAGGCTCGTCGCCCACGGGGCCGCCAAGGATCAAAAACCCCTTCTCTACGGTTGCCATGCCCCGGATGCCTAGCCCGTCCAAGTTGACATAGCGTACCTCCTGCGCGACATCTTTTTCGCTGAATTTCTTTTTGAAATTCTCTTCTTTACCCTTTTTTGGTTGTAAAACCATTACCGGGATGTAATTGTCGCGCAGCCTCGGTCCTCGAAAGCCAATGTACAACTTGTCGTCCCCATCTGCTGCGATACCCTCTATATCAATGCCGTTCTCCTTGCTTGCGATCACTTGGAAGGGGCTAAGTACGGTATGGTTCAGTATAAAATCGCGCAGACTCATGGATTTGAGGGACTTCTTATCATTCTTATCGAATGTACCGTCATCTTTGAGCTTTAGCCGAATCAACTGTTCGCGACTCGGCTCAATCGCCGTCTGAGAAAGTCGGTTTAGATTATCTTGCACTGTCTCATCGTCATCGAGGTCGTTTTTGACCTTCAGTCGTTTCCTGGAATGTGAACCGATCACGTAGAAGTATTTGTCTCCGCGGGCGATTCCTTCGATATCGACTTCGTTGGCTTCTCTCGCAAGCCGAATGATCCCATCGGGCTCGCCCGTATAGTCAAAGGTACTTGGGGCTTTGCGTTTGAGTACCAGCACCGTGACACCTTCATCAGCGCCGATCAGAAGGTATCGTTCGGCGAAGACAATACCACTGATATTCTTGCCATATTCATTGTCGAAATCGCCGTCGTCAAAGTCGTTTAATTTCTCGACTTCTCTTTTTAATTCATCGCTAAAGGCGAACGTTACACTTTTGTCCCGGTGTTTTCTAGCTTTTTTGACTTCCTCACTGCCGGCAGGTGCTGTGGTGTAAAACCCGACCGCAAGAGCTATCGCAAAAAAAACAGCAAGAGACCTGATTACCGATCTGGATTCTTTTTGTTCATGGTGCGATTCTTTCATTGTCGTCATTCCTCCTTGGACATGCGATGGCATATGCCTCGAAGCGCGCGCCCGAGCGTTCCGGTCAGGTAGGTGTGAGCATACCGATTGTGGATGAAACTGCAGTGAACTTGATCTCCAACGGCTCGCTCATTAGATTCTCAGCCCCAAGCAGTGCAGTGAATAATAATGCTCAATCTTAAATCGCTAATTTTCACCCTAAAATGGACCGACTGAGAATAAAGTTGCCCTTATTTTATGCTATTTATTAAAAAATTCTATATAGTCAGCTTTGGTGACCCGCGGAGACCATTCATAAAATTTGTTGCCAATTTTTATTTTTGTAATAATAAACACTGAATGCATGACAGCCAGTATAATCTATGTCTACTCCTGAATCATTGCGGATGTTGGGTTTTAGACACTACAGATTCAATAAGTTGCTGCTTTCCCTCTGTGCTAATCGCATAGATCACTTCGAATGAAATCAATGACAGTGCAGATTAAAAAAAAACAGTAAATTACAGAAAGTTAGACTCCTCCCTTAAGTGCTTCGCACTCCTCTTCTCACTGACTTGAGCGCCTCAATTAATAAATGTGTAGAAGAAACTCACTGACAGAGAGTCTTAAACTTTCATGCGACAGAGCCATTAAACTGAATTAAGGTGCTATTCGCATTAGGTCTCAGACCTACCGACGATTCTGTATGGCTTATCTGGGTAAAACTTTCCCTCTTCGTCCTGCACACCTTTGATATAAGGTTCCACCGGTTCAACGGCCGTTACATCAGATATAAATCTTAGGCCGTTGAGCTCAACCCAGTCGGGAGTGATGCCCTTTGATGGAATGTCGGCGAATGCTTTTCCCTCGATTCCAGAAGTTGGTATGAAATTGGTTTCTTTTTCAAGATCGCCCTTAATGTTCAGACCCTTGGGGCTGACAGCCTCGCTTTGTTGATGAAAAGTCAGATCATGGAGTCCTATCCATCCAGGTGTAACGTTTGCCATCATAATTACCTGCTTCAATTAAGAATTTGAATTTTTGGACCGACAAAAGGCACTTTCTATAGATGCGAAACATCCATTAATGCTAAAGTAACTTATACAATCAGAAAGATTTTTCGCATTCGCGCTCATACAGTTGCTGATGAAATATCTCCTAACTCAGCGATGATCTATCTCTCTTCTATGGTGGTAGCGTATTAAAATTTCGACAATGTCTTAGCTCAGCATGTCAGCCTGTCATGCGCAGACCATGATTTTCCAACCTGTTATAAGCTGAGGGTTCTTTAACAATGAATCTTATAGATAATTTTATAGCAGAGATAATGCCAACATATAGAAAATTATAGGTTTTTAGGGGAAATTAGATGTAACGAACTGATTATTCATTGAATTTTTTAGAAGTAAATTTTTGCGGATTAGATGAAAGGATGCAGAAACGACCATTATTGCTGTCAAGTTGGCTTACAGCTTCAGGGATTTGATATCAATTTGATTTACATGAAAAGACAAGTTCCGACAGTAGCAATTACTGACGCTTGGCTAATACTTATCGTCTGCATCCCTTTTTACTGAATGCCCTCTCACGTTCGTGAATAACGTTCATAGCATTGGATAAGATCATCAATGTCAGACTTTAGCCCAGAGCTGACTAACCGAAAGGGGGGGGTCAGATCTTTCTATTTGATAAATTACTATGAATGAAAATGTAATGTCAAAATCAAAGTCGCGGTAGGAATGCCGGTTACCCGGCACCCCCCGCACAGATCCCAAGCATGCGGAACTACCGCACTGGGCTCCTACCTCGGGTAGTGACGCG
>CALZJV010000057.1 GCA_945787595.1 uncultured Desulfobacterales bacterium
TATACCACATATAACCGTACGTATCCGTTAATCCGCTCATGCCTTTCAAAAGCAGGCTGACGCCATACCCTAAAAACGCCCATCCCGCCCCATCGGGCCAGCCGGTCATGGCAATGCGCAGCCCCTCCAGAACAAATCCCACCAGAACGATCAGGCCGAGCAATGCCGGCATACCCCGGCTCGGTTCCGGCAGCGAGGCAATATTAACGATCTGCTCATTTCTGCTGCGGATAATGGCGGCAGCCGTGCCGGCCAGGATCATGAGACCGGTCAAGTCGAAGAGAAAGGCGCGCATGGCATGGTTCTTATCCAGCATCGCCACGGTTACGGGCCAGTCGGGCACAAAGATCGATAGAACGAGTGCTGTCAGGCCGAAAGCGAAACGAAAAAGAAACGGAAAAAAGATCAGCGCGTGGATGATCCAGCGGGCCGGTGACAACCGCAAAAGCCGTTGTAAAAAAAGCACATCTGCGATCAGCGCGTTGAGCACGCGGAATAATTTATCGGGAAAAAGGGCGCCGGGTGCGGATCGGGTCTTAACTTTGGATTTTTCGCCGGGCCGGTGTGCTCCCTTATCGATTGATCCTGAGAACCAGACAGCACCGAGTCCGACCATGCCTACTATAAATATGAATAAGGAGACAAGGGTCGTTTTGTCGCCCACCGAGAAAGTAGCGACATGACAGGGCATGCACAAAATACTTTTAGCGGGCAGTATCATGGATGATGCACCTAATGTATTCCCCCGAAAATGGCAGTTTCCGCATCGTGCATCCGTTTCGAGCCGCACCGCCTGATGGGGCAGCAATGCCGAGCCGGGCCGAAACGCGCCGCTCCAAATGACGCTTTCTGATTCGGGGCCTGTCGTCGGAATTCCTCCTTTCATGTGGCAGGCATTGCAGGTAACACGTGTATGGGCATCGTGGATGACCTTTTCATCATGAGGTGGATGGCATTGGCGGCAATCGACCGCAGCCATCTCCTCATGGTCTTCCTCAACTGCCTGGGTGTGACAGTTCAGGCATTCAATGCTTGCGTGCACGGACAATGCATGATCATCCGCCATTTCTTCATGGCATTCCATACATTGGGCATTGGTGTAATCATCACCGGCATTGACTTGTGTTGCAGACACCGGTGGGCATTCGATTAGAATAGCAAGAATGACTATCTGAACAATAAACCTTTTCATATCCATATATCGGTTTACATCCATATACCTCTTCATTTCGGGTTGGCCGCAAATCTCAGCTACCGGCGAAAACCATACTCTAACGTGAAGTACTGGGGTTTTAAATCTGCCAGTGGCTCCTTGAGCTTTGCCAATTCATCTATGGGGCCGTGAATTTCAAAACGCGTGAGATCGGCAATTTTCAGGGATTTTTCCAGCAAAGCCCCAACATTTTCGAGATGGGCCAGAACTCCCTGGGCATCTTCATAACCTTCACGGCAATGAGCCTGCTCTCCGTCAAAGCTGAAGCCGTAATAGAGGCATTTAGGCTCCATACCGGTTTTATCAACAAACTGCTCGCACAGCACCTTAAATTCTTCAAGTTTGCCCTCATGAACCTTAAAGTAGGGCACAATGCTACAACATTTGTCTTTAGTCGCCATGGATTCCTCCTCTGTTTAGATGATGTAATAAAAGGCAGACTCTTTATAATAAGTGAGTTCTGCGGTTTCGTTTCTTCTATCTCTAATAGACTGATAGATCATCTCAATGGATTAAATCGTGCTCTTGACCATCCCGCCATCCACATTGATTGCCTGGCCGGTAATGAATTTGGCTCTGTCCGACGCCAGAAATGCCACCAGATTGGCAATATCCTCCGGGTCGCCATGATGCCCCAAAGGGATGTTCTGCTCGGCGAACCATTTGATAGCCTCCGGGCCTGACATGTTCAGCATTTGTCCCAGTTGATCTCCTAATTGACCAGAGCCCTCCCAGAGGGGTGTTCGGATCGGTCCGGGACAGACGGCGTTTACCAAAATGTTGTCCTTGGCAGCATAGTTGGCCAAATCCTTGGTAAACATGATGACCGCCGCTTTAATCGCATCGTAGTCGACCAATCCGCCCGGCTGCTTGCCGAATATGGATGAAATGTTGATAATGCGACCCCATTTTTGTTCGCGCATATGGATCACTGCAGCTTTGCAACAGCGAATCAGGCCGAAGAGCATAAGATCCATATTGTGCCGGAACTCCTCTTCGGGAAGCTCCATCAGGTCACTCAGCCGCCCCGTTCCGGCATTATTGACCAGGATGTCGATGCGACCAAACCTTTCGGCAGCCTGAGTCACAAAACTGTCAACGTCTTTCGGTTTGGCGATATCGGCCTGGATCGCAAGAACCTCTATCCCTTCGGCTTTGAGCGCTTCGGCAGTCTCCTCCAGGCGCTGCTTTCCGCGGGCGCAAATGGTCAAATTGCATCCTTCCTGTGACAGGGCCAGCGCGCAGGATTTGCCGATACCCCGGCTGGCTCCTGTAATCAATGCTACCTTCCCATCTAATGATAAATCCATTGAAAACCTCCTTTCAGTTTGGTTCAGTGTTATTAAATCCATCCGCCGCGTTTTGGAATGTTAGCGGCTTTTTACTATACTGCGGTGCAAGGATTTTATTCCGCATGGCAACTGCCATGGTCCGGTCCACATCCACAACCAAAGGGCCGGCTGTCGCAAGGCGAATGGCCGCCTGCTGTCCCTTCTTGATTTCTATTTCGCGTTCACCATCTAGCGCCAACACACAAGGATTGAAGATGATATCCACTTCTTCGCCGGGTGCCATCAGTTGCACGGTTTCCACATACACGGTTTCAACGACCCCGGAGGCGACGGGCGCCGTAATCGGCCGTCCATTGCTGCCCAATTTCAGATGCATGCTGAAAGGATCGGCAGGAGCGATGGAACGGAGCATCCCGCCGATGGAGGAAAAGCCGATATTCGCCGGACTGGAGCGATTCAAAAAAACCTGTCTGATTTTATCCATTTTCCATACGGCACGTGAGCCAATAAAAATATCATCACATACCACTGCATCGACAATGGCAATATCAACGGGCTGCCCTTCGGCCATGACTTCAAGCCAGGAGGAAGTAAAAGTCCCTTCTTTTCGGGAGACTTTTCCGGTGGCGATCAGGCCGGCGGCAAGCCCTGCAATCGTTCCTTCAATCATGTAAGGGAATACGTTGTTGGTGCCGGTTGAGACCGGAAGAATAGGGACATGGCATGTGCCCTTGGCAACTACGCGATTGGTTCCATCCCCGCCTAGTGTGATAATGCAGTCGGCACCATTTTTCATCAGCATCTCGGCTGCACGCCTGGAGTCTCTTTGATCTGCCTTGGTTTTAAAAACCAACGGTGAGATGTCCATACCGATTTTCAGGCTATCAAGTGCCCGGTCAACAATGCCGTAATAGTCGGGCATATAGCTTATCTGCCTCACGCCTGCTGCCTCCAGGCCGAGCAGAATACGCCGCACGATTCTAACCTTCTCCTGGTTACTAAAAACACTGCCGTAAGCAACCAGCCTACGAATATCTGTTCCAGAGGCTGGATTGGCGATAATACCGACCAATGACATCTTTCTAACCTTTCTCTCTTTCCGCGGGTCCGTTGGGGTGCAAACACCCAGCCGCTGCCATTACGCCATCACTTTTTTAACCGCATCAATGAGCTGCTGCTCGCTCGGTATGAAGGCCTGCTCCAACGGCTGTGAAAAGGGAACCGGGCAAAAAGGCGCGGCCACCCGCAGGATCGGTGCATCCAGGTAATCAAAGGCTTTTTCAGCCACCAGTGCGGCAATTTCGGCCCCTGATCCGGCGAATTTCACTTCTTCGTGCACGATCACCAGCCGGTGGGTCTTTTTGACGGATTCGATAATGCTCTCCTCGTCCAGCGGGTTGAGCGTACGCGGATCCACTACCTCTACACTGATCCCGTCGGCGGCAAGCTTTTCGGCCGCGCTCAAGGCGGTATGAACCATATTGGCCGTGGCCACGACAGTGACGTCTTGGCCTTCGCGCTTGATATCGGCCTGGCCAAAGGAGATCGCGTATTCCCCTTCAGGAACCTCCCCTTCGACGGCATAAAGCATTTTGTGTTCCAGGAAAACCACCGGGTTGTCATCGCGTATCGCTTCGATCAGGAGCCCCTTGGCATCATAGGGCGTGCTGGGCATGACCACCTTCAGCCCGGGCAAATGCATGAACAGGGCTTCCAGGCACTGCGAATGCTGGGCCGCTGCCCCGATCCCGGCACCGCACGAGGTGCGCATAACCATGGGAATTTTGGCTTTGCCGCCGAACATATATTTCATCTTGCCTGCCTGATTATAGAGCTGGTCCAAGGCCACGCCGATAAAATCGACAAACATCAATTCAATAACCGGTCTGAGACCGACGGTTGCGGCTCCCACCGCTGTCCCGACGATCGCGCTTTCGGTAATGGGAGTGTCCTTCACCCGCTTGTCGCCAAACTGGTCCAGCAGCCCCGCGGTTACACCGAAAATTCCGCCATAAACCCCTACATCCTCACCGGCAACATAAATATTGGGATCACGCGCCATTTCAACCTTATGGGCGTCGTTTAACGCTTGCGCAAAAGTCATATTCGGCATTTTTCAATCCTCCTTCTTGGTTTCCGTTTTTTTATCGATGTTGAGCCGTTAAGGGCCTAAGTGTATACATCTTCTGTGAGTTCGGAGACATCGGGAAACGGGCTTTCTTCGGCAAATTGTTCGGCGCCTGCCAGTTCTTTTTGAAGCGTACTCTTAATCTCTTCAATTTTGCTGTCTGCCAGCAATTCCATCTCCAGCAGTTTTTGTTCCAGCCGCGGAATAGGATCTTTTTCCTTCCACTCTTCAAGTTCCGCATTATCGCGATAATCACAGGGATCGCCCTCAAAATGCCCCCGGTGGCGATAGGTTTTGCATTCAACCAGAGAGGGTCCCTTGCCCTGGCGGGCCCGGCTGATGGCTTCGGCGGCCGCTTCATAGACCGCAATGACATCATTTCCGTCCACAACAACGCCGGGCATATCGTATCCCGCCGCGCGGTCGGCCACATTTGGAACGCACATGGAATTGAGCGTACAGGAGGAGATGCCGTACATGTTGTTTTCATTGACAAACACCACCGGCAGCTTCCAGCAGGTGGCCAGATTCATGGCCTCATGGGTGGTTCCCTGGTTGGCGGCGCCGTCACCGAAAAAGCACACCGCTACGCTGTCATTGCCCAAATACTGGCAGGCCAGTGCAGCCCCGGAAGCCAGCGGCGGACCGCCGCCCACAATGCCGTTGGCCCCCATAATGCCAAGATCAAGATCGGCGATATGCATGGAACCGCCCTTGCCCTTGCAGTAGCCGGTTTTTTTACCGAACAGTTCGGCCATCATCTGCTTGATGTCGCCGCCCTTGGCAATGAGATGCCCGTGGCCACGGTGGGTGCTGGTGATATAATCCTTATCGGTCAGATTCGCGCAAACGCCGGTGGCAACAGCTTCTTCGCCTACGTAAAGATGGACAAACCCAGGAATTTTGCCGGCTGCAAAAAGCTCGGCGACACGGTTTTCAAAGGTTCGAATCTTGTTCATGGTGACATACATATTAATTAATTGTTCATTGGTCAGGTCCATTGCTTTCCTCCTTATTTTTGAGGTTGACAAAACAGCTTCACAAAATACCATCAATTTCTCTGCGTTGGGCTATCCCTCCTTTCCCAAAAAGAGTTTCTAATTCGCCCGGATGAAAACCGTCACAGCCGCGTTGGCCACGACGATTTGATCGCAGTCCGGGGCGAAATTGGGCACACAAAGCCCCTTGGCGGTCATCCCGCCTTCAACCGCGCGGGCGGTTTTTTGTCCGATGGGAACAGTGGCCTTTACCTGCTCCAGGTCCACCTTATCCGGTTTCGGGCAGGCCACCAAAATATCCACCTGGATGGCTTTCAGATCCTCCATTCCCAGAATTTCCACCAATCCGCACAGACAGCTTCTGGAAATGGCGTCTTTTACAGCCCTGCAAGCCGCCTTGGTAACGTCTTCCCCGTGCAGATCCGCCCCTGTGCCTATTTCAACGATAAACCGTTTTGTTCCCATCAGCTTACCTTTCTGATTTGATCGTTTCCGGATGCGCTTTGGCTTGCACCCATCATCTCCTCTGCACGATATGAACTTCTTACCAACGGGCCGGAGGCCACGGATGAAAACCCCATGCCGCGGGCGGTTTCGGCCCACATCTCAAATTCTTCCGGCGGGACATAACGCGCCACCGGCACATGATCTTTGGACGGTGCCAAATACTGCCCTAGGGTGAGCAACATACAGCCGGCATATTTCAAATCCATAAGGGTTTTTTTGATCTCGTTTTGCGTTTCGCCAAGACCTAGCATAAGCCCCGATTTGGCCATAAATCCCTTGCCTGCGGCGTATGACAAAACGCCTAATGAGCGCCGATAGTCGGCCAGCGGACGAACTTCGGCATACAGTCGCGGCACGGTTTCAATGTTATGGTTGAACACGTCCGGCCGGAGTGCGCATACCGTGTCAAGGGCCGGGATGGCCCCGTTAAAATCCGGCACCAATACTTCCACGGACACGCCGGGGCATTGTTTGCGGATCTGTTGGATGGTCCTGGCAAAATGCCCGGCGCCCCCGTCGGGCAAATCATCCCGGGTCACAGAGGTGACCACCGCGTACGTTAACCCCAACTGCTGCACTGCCATAGCGACCCGTTTGGATTCCCCGTCATCCGGAGCATGGGGTGCGCCCTTGTCCACTGCACAAAATCGGCACCTGCGAGTGCAACGTGTTCCCAGGATCATGAAGGTGGCGGTTCCCCGGTCAAAGCATTCCCCTTGGTTGGGGCAATGGGCGCTCTGACAGACGGTGGCCAACTGTAAACGCTCCAGCCGCTTTTCCATACGATCTGCAGCCTTAAGGTCTGCTGCGGATATAACCAGCCATGGCGGCCGCCCACTGGGTTTAGTTTTGATTTTCTGACATGCGGTATAATGGTGCCGGCTGCAAAAATTCGCTGCAAAGCGCTTTTTCACCTCCGATATATCCACGGGAACGCCCATCTCACGATCCATGGAAGTTATTTTCTCATCTGGCTGACCGCAGGGAACGATCAGGTCGAACCACCTCGGGTCTGTACCAACGTTTAAGGCGATCCCATGGTAGGTGACCCACTTGCGCACCGCCAGCCCGACACTGGCGATCTTGGCCCCGCTAACCCACACACCCGGTTTTCCCTTTTTAAATTCAATAACCAGCCGGTAGCCCCGCAGCACATCGGCAATGGTATCGAGCAGTCGTTTCAAAAAAGCGTGCAGATCTTTGTCGCTGACCTTAACGATGGGATAAACCACCAGTTGCCCGGGCCCATGAAACGTGGCCCGGCCGCCCCTGTCCACCTTCTGCAGGGAAACGCCCTTTTGACCCAGGGCCTCTTTTGTAATGCAAAGATCTTTCAGGCTTCCGCTGCGTCCGATGGTCACCACCGGCGGGTGCTCAACCAGCACCAGGCGGTCCGGGCTGCGGCCTTTTATCCGTTCGGTAACCATTTGCTCCTGACGGACAAGGGCCGGGCCGTAGTCAAGCAGTCCCCAATCGATGATTTGAATCTCTTGCAATTTGCGATTTTCCATTACGGTATTAGCCTGGGGTGATGAAAATTCACCTGTAACCTTATGACCATAGACTTAACTTTTTAAACCGTCTTTGTTCCGCGAATTAGGTTTCAGGTGTCAGGTTTCAGGTGTCAGGAAAGGTTGACGCAATAGCATATCCTGAACACTGACACCTGAAACCTGACACTCAAAAAGAGGTATAACAATAGTATAAAAGTTAAGGCTCCGATATGAGAATTTTCACCATCATAGTTTCAGCCCCTGGGCAGATATAGTGCCCAGTTACCGGCATCCCGGGCCGCGTCGACCACCGCTTCCGAAAAAGTGGGATGAACCCGGATGCTGCGGGCCAGTTCCCAAACCGTGGCTTCCAGTTGCATGGCCATTACCGCCTCAGCGATGATTTCAGTGGCATTGGAACCGACGATATGCACGCCTAAAATTTCACCATAACGGACATCCGAGACGATTTTGACAGCACCATCGACCTGGTTGCGAACCATGGCCAGCCCGTTGATGGCATACGGGAAAACGCCGGTTTCCACGTCATAATTGTTTTTTTCCGCATCTTCTTCCGAAAGCCCCACTGCGCCCATCTCAGGCTGCGTCCACAGGCATCGGGGAATAAGATTAAATGGATAGCGGTTGTTGGCTCCCATGGCATTTTCAGCGGCAAAAACAGACATGGACGAAGCCCCGTGGCTGAGCATCCAGCCGCTGGTTGCATCGCCAATGGCATAAATCCCTTCAACCGAGGTCTCCAGCCTGTCGTTTATCCGGATGCCTTTATCTTCCTTCAACGTTACACCGAGCTTTTCCAAACCCAGGTCGGAGGTATTCGGCTCTCTTCTGGAAACCAGGACTTTTTCCACCTTGACACTGCGCTCTTTGGGGCCGGTAAGTTTGCAGGTCGTCCCGGTTTGGGTCGTTTTGACAGACTCAAGAGATGCGCGCGGAATAATTTCCACACCCTTTTCCCTTAACGCCTGGGCAACTCTCTGGCTTGTGTCAGAATCTTCTTTGGGTAAAATTCTTGCCGACTCGGCCGCCATGACGACTTTACAGCCGAATGCATTCAGCAAAAAAGCCATCTCGACTTCGATATAACCGGACCCGCAAACCAGTATCGACTCGGGCACCGCCGTCATTTCCAACACGTCATCCGTGGTCATGGCGGCTTTTTTTAATCCCGGTATCTGCGGTGCGGATAGAGAACTGCCGGTGGCGATAATGATTTTTTTCGTTTCAATGATACGACCGTCGACATCCACCTCTTGCGGGCTTTTTATAACAGCGCGTCCTTTGACAACCTCAACCGCGTTGTTTTGCAAAAGCGCTTCCATGCCCATGCGGATTTCAGCTGATACGCCGCTTTTTCTTTCCACAATAGCATTGAAATCAATTTCATCCACAGATGCATTGATACCAAACTCTTCTCCGGTCTTAAGGCGATGAAGCAAATCAGCCGCCCTCAGCCAAACCTTGCTGGGAATGCACCCTCTGTTTACACAGGTGCCGCCTGTCTCGGCAGATTCAGCCAATACAACATTTGCCCCCAACTGGGCAGCGCGGATCGCGGCCGCATAGCCGCCTGATCCGCCGCCGATTACAGCTACGTCATTCATCGTCATACCTCTCTTTAGCAAGTTGCGCTGTCAGGTTGTAAGCAGCATCGGCTGCTCCAGATATCGTGCCAAAGTCTTGAGGAAAGTCATGGCCGGAGCACCGTCAACGACCCTATGGTCAAACGTCAGGCTCAGGGTCATCATATGGCGAATGGCGATCTCACCCTCAAATACGGCCGGCTTTTCTATCACACGGCCAACGCCGAGAATTCCGGTCTCCGGCGGGTTGAGCACCGGTGTGAAACCATCCATGCCGAGCATGCTGACGTTGCTGATGGTAAAAGTGCCGTCTGTAACCTCTTCTATGACCAGGGCTCCTTCCCGTGCCTTTTGCGCCAGTTCCCTTACTTCTTTAGCGATTTGCAATAGATTTTTCTTTTCTGCATGTCTCAGCTTCGGCACAATGAGCCCTTCGGATAAAGCCACAGCGATTCCCAGATGAACGCTGTCATGGACCAGGATTTCTTCTCCAACCAGGGTGGAGTTCATGATGGGATGGCGCATCAATGCACGCGCGGTTGCCATGACGATGATATCATTGTAAGAAATTTTTGCGGAATCATCCCTTTTATATTCTTCCCTCGCAAGATCTCTGAAACGCACCATTTCGGTGACATCCACCTCGGTGAAGGTGGTGAGCTGGGCCGTGTTTTGCAAGCTGGCGTGCATATTGTCTGCAATAACTTTACGGATTCCCTCAAAGGGGATCACCTTGACTTGGGCAGGCTCTTCTTCGGGGACAACTTTTGCCGTCGCAAGGGCACGCTCGACATCTTGCCGGGTGATTTTACCATTTTCCCCGGTTCCGGTAATTTTAGAAATGTCCAGGCCTTCCTGTTTGGCGATTTCGGCGGCCAGGGGGGTGATTTTGGGTGCGGGCGGTCCTTCTTCATGGAATTTGAGGACATCCGCCTCTTTTATTTTTCCATCAGGACCGGTACCCGTTACCGATGCCAAATCAACACCCAACTCTTTTGCCAGACGGCGAGCGGATGGGGTTGACAATATTCGCTTCTTTTCCACCGGCCCGGTTTCTGCTTCAGCGACCCGGGGCTTTCCCGCCTCGGCTTTCATTTCAACCACTTCACCGGCCTGGATACCCTCAATCCGTTCAGGTTGCTCCCCGGCCTGTGCAATAACAGCTAATATCGTTCCCACCGGTACGGTTGTGCCTTCCGGAACTACAACTTGAAACAGAATCCCGGTCTCCGGTGATTCTACCTTGTTTGTAATTTTTTCCGTTTCAACTTCAAATAAATTCTCTCCTTTCTCTACGGAATCCCCTTCATTTTTGTACCACTTTGAGACTTTGCCCACTTTCATCGTCATGCCCAGTTTCGGCATTGTTACGTTAACACTCAATCTCCAGTCCTCCTTTCAATTGTATAGAACAAAATATGATCTATTTATCCATTCCTTAGGATACTATTCGGAGCATCGTGTATGCGTGATGCTCTATCTTCAGAAGCTTTAAGCAAGCTGTATAACACACTGACCATAACTTCGTTGTATCGGGCATAATCAGCTTTCTCCAAATATTGTAACGATAAAAAACAATTATAATATCAAAGCATTAAAAGTGGACAGTCCATAATTGAGTGAGTGGAAAAAATCGCACCTAAGAGATTGGTAGGGTAAAAAATCGTTTTCAAGTGTTCGAATTTCGAACGATCTCGGTCTGGATTTAATTAGATGAGTCTGTTCGGGAAGAAATCATCACATGGGTTTTTTATGACGTCGGGTAGACCTCTGCTCCATCAGAAACTGGACGGGCGCCACGACACCCGATTCATTATCCACTATGAGAATTTCTTTAGGCATGAAAAGTTGCCTTCGTTTTATACCTTGCCACACTCGAACCATCGATGCGTCTCATCCATCAAATTCTCATGCTCAGCCTTAAGATGATCATAAATTCTTGCATTACCGATAGCTATACCTCCCACATCCGCCAATCCAGAGATTAGCTCGTATTCATCATCTGAAAAATTTCACTTCTCTGAAGTGTAGATTCTTAGCACGCCTATTATTTGGCCTTTTACTGTTATTGGAACCGATAGTACTGAAGCAATGCCTTCCTTTTTAGCTTCTTCTGGATACTGGACCCTCGAATCATTCGACGTGTCAAGGATTAGAACTGTTTGTCCGTCTAATGTTTCTGCTATACTTTTATCGGCATCCAAAGGACCCTTCTTAAATAGGCCTCGCTCAGGCCATGAGTTGCGCTGATATCTAATTTATTCTGGCTCTTATCCAAGAAAAAATTGTACAGGCTTTAACATTGATTAATTTTACAATATTTTCAGTAATCAGTATTAAAACTTCTTTGAGATCCAAGCTAGAATTAATTACTTTTCAAACATCTCTAAATAATTTGAAATATCGCAATTATTTATTTTGCATACCCTCCTTTCCCCCAATAAAAAAGCCAAGCCACCATTAAAAGGCAACTAGGCTATTTATTTTAAGACATACTGCATTTCACCCATTCTCCCCTAGGCGGGTTTTGCGTTGTCTTGTACTTATAGAATGTATTTATCCACAAGAATTTTTGATTAAAATGGTGATAGGAACATATAAGAAATATTCGAGTTGGTCAACAATGAAAAGATTGATAATAATAATTGATATTTATGTATATAGTTATTTAGATTCTGGATAGAATCTTCGAATCTATTGCTGAAATATCGAATGTTTCCAGCAAAGATAGGTCTGCCAGTTCTTCATAGATACCAGCAAACAAGGGCAAAGGCGGATCTGTCAGACTTATCAAAGGTTTTGGAGGTCGATGATATTTTCACCTGAATGGATACTATCCCAGGTCTTAAAAATTGTTCTAGGACGGTTTTACAACTAAACGAATTGAAGGTTCCATCTACCCATGATTTTGACAGGATATGCCAAAGCGGGATAGTCCCGTTAAACCATCCCATAAAAATCGATATCTTGTGGTTTTAGTTTGTCTATGATATTGAACACTTAAATTTGCAGTCTGCACCTGATTTCGACTTCACCTGACCTACCACTTTGGCAAGGAATGTCAAATGTAAATACTGGACACTTTCATACTTATACAGATTTATGGATAACATTCAGGCTGTGGTGTTATACCGTTAGAAATATCATGAAATCGAGCATTTTTTTGTATATTTTATTCTTTCTTAGAAACTATACAGAAACTATATACTAACTGGTTCGGACAAGAAGAAGGCCACGGACAGGGTAGACAAATGCGCATATTTTTGACAGGCGTTGCTTGTGTCGGAAAAACGACGATCGGTAAAAAAATGGGGGAGCTTCTGGGCGTCAGGTTTTTCGATCTGGATAACGAGACCGAGAGCTTCTTCGAGACCAGCCTCGAGCGGCTCCAGAACAGATTCCTTACGATTCATTCTTTTCGCAACGAAGCCGCGAAAGCTCTGGTGCATTTGCTGAACCGTCCAGAGAGCCAGGTCTGTGTTATAGCCTTACCGCCAAGCGGCCTGATGGGAGGATACCTACGGGCTATTAAGAAGGCCAATGGAATCACTGCAGTAGTTACCGACAATCCAGAAAACATCTTGGAAAGGATCAGGTTCTACGATATAGATTCCCGCCCGATAGAGAAGAAGCTGACCACCAACGAAAAGAAATTGTATCTGAAAGAAATTAAGAAAGACATCACCTATTTCCGCCCGAGTTACCAACGGGCCAACCTGCAGGTTGATATTTCCGGGCTGGACCAAGATCAAGCGGCTCGTAAAGTCAAAGATGCTGTCATGGAACTTGACGGGAAGGTAATGGAATAGGCGAAGTCCGAACAAACCTGTGGAGCAGACGGCGTGGAGATTGCGGTTTTACGTCAAGGCCGTGCGAGATTGGCATTTATTTAGGCCGCTGCTCACCGGCAACGTTACACGGAGAAATAAAATGCCTCCCAGCGACAAAAAAAATTCGCAATAAACCAAGAGTTGTTGAAAGCAGTACGATTGATTCACGCGGGTTTTGGCCAGCTCCAGAAGCTCGATGGGGCAAATGATTTCTATCATCTTCCGCTTCTGACTCTTTCAAGCGGTTTTGAACGACTAATGAAGGTCATCCTCAGTTTCCGAATACTCGAAAAAACAGGTGCGTTCCCTGGCCCTAATGATCTTCCTTCAGGACGTAAGGGACATGACCTTGAGCTCCTACTTATAAGAATACGCTCGGAATGCTTCTTGGAACACTACGCTAATAAGGTTCCGGTAGCGAAAAAAGATTTAGAATATTTAGAAACTGAAGAATTGTTGTCTTTTTTATCCATTCTAAGCAATTTCGGTCAAGCAGCCCGTTACCACCATCTTGATGTCGTACAAGGAAAAAAGACACAAACCGATGCACCAGATGCCGAGTGGGAAAGACTCGAGACAGCGATTGTTACTGCACGTCCAGATCTGATGAAAGAGATGGAGGAATATCCGGCATCAAAAAGAATTCGACAGAAAATTGCTATCGAAGTTGTCGCACGTCTCGAACGATTTGCGAGGGCACTATCACGTCTATTTACTATCGGAGGCATAGGTCAGGAAGCTAAACGCTATGTGGGGTACATCGGTACGTTTTTAACTTTGCGAGATGATTCTCTTGGACAAAATAAGTACGATCCAGTTGGCTCATCCGTGTAACAACGGAATTCACCAAGTCCCAAAAGCCTGGTAGCTTTTGGTCCAGGTAATTCCGGGCTTTACCACCTTTGTTATCTGCTACGGATCACAACCGAACCCAAACCTGCGATAAGAGAATAGTATCATGCTAACCCATGCAAGGGGCGATTTAGAATCCCACACTCATTGGCTGCATTTGTGATACCCGTTGTAAACATATCTTGCATGATACTGAAATATTGAAAAAATTCAAACTTGCAAATGGTATCCTAAAATTTAAACACCAAACTCGGCGCCAATTACTATATCAAGAACGACCTGCGGTCTTTTTCAATAGAACACTGATATTAAAGCAGAGAAAACATGGATAGACAAAAGAAGATTTTAATTATTGCCGGACCGAATGGGGCGGGTAAAACGACATTCGCCACTGAGTTCCTTCCCAGGGAAGCCGAGTGCCCCAATTTCATCAATGCGGATCTTATTGCCGAAGGTATCAATCCCTTTCGTCCGGAAGCAAGTTCGATTCAAGCATCCAAGATGATGATTGAAATGATGAAAACCTATGTGAAAAGGGGCGAGAGTTTTTCCTTTGAAACGACCTTGAGCGGGAAGAATTATGCCAGATATATTCCGGAATGGCAGAAGGAAGGATATAAGGTAAAGCTGTATTTTTTAAGACTTCCTGACTCAGAATTCGCCATTGCCCGTGTGAAGCAGCGTGTAAAGGAGGGAGGGCATAATGTCCCGGAACATGTTGTTCGTCGACGCTATCATTCCGGACTGAGCAATTTTGAAACTTTATACAAAGCAATTGTAGATGAATGGGTTCTTGTTGACAATGCAGGAGAGTGGCCTATTTTTATCGATGAAGGAGAAAGACATGACTGATATACAAACGAATAGTGCAACCAAAAAATTGGATGATCCTGACATAAGGCTTGCCGAAAGGGCCCTTAAGCGTGCCGCCTTAAAGGCACGCGAACGGGCTCGACGCTTCGGCCATGGCATTATTATTTATGAAAACGGGAAGATTGTAGAGAAACACCCGGACAAAAACGACTGAAACAAAAGGCCTAAACCTTTATGTAGTTCCTGGACGGGTATCGAATAATTTTTTTAACTTTTTCTGATATCAATCAGAACTTAAAGAACTCGTTATGCAGCAGCCCATTGGCCTGTTAAGCGATAACATAACTTGGATCCAGCCCCTGGCGCGGGCTATGGACTCGGCCGGTGTCCCAAACCGACTCATCCCCTTTCCCCATCCGCCGTTCACCGAATTTGACGGACGCGCCTATCCTAAAGTGATTTTTAATCGCGTGGCCATCCGCACCGCCATGGGTTCCCCGGGGATAGTCACCCTGGTCAGAGACCTGCTGACGGCCCTCCAATTGCAGGACAAGCACATCATCAACAACCGCCACTGTCATCATGTGGGTTCCAGCAAGGCTCTGCAGGCTTTGGTTTTTGAGCGTGCCGGAGTGATGAGTCCCAAGACCTTAGTGTTGCATGATAAGGCCATGCTCACAACGGCTCGAGAACAAATGCCGGATGGCCTGCTGAAATCCAATGTGGGTGGCTTTGGCACCGGCATTTGGGCGCCTGAGTCTCCCGACCAAGATGTGCCTCCTTCGATTCTAACGGCCGCTTTTGCGGCAGACGGCATGGCCGTGTGGCAGCAAAGATTTATACCCCGGGATGACGTTATTTATCGGGTGGAGCTGCTGGGTGGTAAAGTACTTTACAGAGCCAGGGTGCCTGTTGAGCCGGATAGCTTCAACTATTGTTTAGGGAATGCTGGCAGTTTTTCCGGATCCGGGACGTCTGGCGATCCGGTCACTTTAGACCATGCACCAGAAACGAAGTTGCAGGCTGCCCTGTCGCAAATCTGCCGGCTTGCCGACATGGATGTGGGCAGCGTTGAGTATCTGATTCCCAAAGGAGAATCGGAAGCATTTTTTTTCGATATCAATCCGGTTTCCACCTATCATCCCGAAGCCGCTGTCCTTTTAGGCTTTCATCCCTATTCAAAATTGGCAGCATGGCTTAAGGAACTCGGCCAGAACTTTTGATTTATATTTTGGATAGCAATTGCGGATCACAGCCTTATTCAATCCTGCGATAAGAGAATAATATCATGGAACCCCCGGCAAGGGGAGCCATTGAGAATACCGCGCTGATTGGCAGTATCTGTGATACCCGATGTAAAGAATACTATCTGTTACTAAAATATTGAAAAAATCAATCCTACGAATAGTGTCCTGAAATTTAAACACCGGTCAAAAATCTTCAGGCACCTGCTCCAAATCCGCCTCCATGAGCTGATGGGGGCGATTAACATAATTTTCCAAAGGGCCTACGGGTTTCCAGCCAAGCTTTTTAAAAAAAGAGACGTTGTTTTCCTGGATATGGGCCGTAAACCGGCTGCACCCTCGCTTTTTAACCCGCTTCATGGCTTCCTTAACTAGTGCCCATCCATAAATCGGTTAAAATCAGTTTGGGCACTCAGTAGTGTTTCCAATCCAGAAATGCGGATTTTTGTCCAAGGTCAAGGAAATCAAGCGTTTGTGCGGCACCCGCCATAGAAGCCCGATGTCCCTGACGCACGGCCAATCGCCCCCCAATCCAATGCCAATTTTCCGTTTCACCGGCCGGATATATGTGCACCGTGCCGATGATGGCCGATCTCTTTTTCGCTACGAGAAGCGTCCCCGCGGCATCTTTTTCATCGACGTCCGTTTCCTCGAAAAGCTTCTGTTCTTTGACAAACACCTCATGGCGGATCTCATAGGCTTCCGCCTTTTTTCTATCATTGCGCACACTGTGGCAGGTCAAAGCGGCCGGTTCGCTTTCATACGCGGCCAGCGCACTGCAGGCCCCGCAAGGGACACAGCCGGCCTTGCAAAGGAATGCCGCCAAGCCTTTCTGGTTCAAGATGCGCGCGACGGCCGTGTAACTCCGAGTCATCGTCCGGGCATCCGGTGGTAAATTATTTTGCATGCTGGAACCGCGTATCGGGCGAAAGGGAACAGTAAAGATCCGGGTCCAGAGGGCCCGGCTTTGGTCCACCCCGGCTTCCGGCTCGTAGAGCCTACAGCTCGGAGAGAGGGGTGATATGGGTGATTACGTTTGCCAGCAGTGTTCAGGTGTCGGGTGTCAGGTGTCAGCAACCGAATTCGACCC
>CALZJV010000058.1 GCA_945787595.1 uncultured Desulfobacterales bacterium
TTTCCCATCGATATCACGGTAAAAAAATTTTCTTTATTCAATCGAACCCTCTTTTGTTTGGTTATAAAGGATTTGACCGAATATAAAACTTTAAAAGAAATGCTGAGCCAAGAAAAATCACACCGCAGAGAAATGTATGTGACATTAAAAAATGTGATGCGCGCCTTTGAAAAGGAAAGGAGTGGCATCGAAACCGGCATTTCACACCGCATAGAAACGCTGCTGTTACCGACCATCGATAAAGTTAAGCGGGAATCATCGGCGGAAGTGCGCAATACCTATCTGAATGTGATGCGCGATCAGCTTGTCAATTTAACCCGAGGCTTTGCCAAAGAACTTGATGGGCGGTTTCTACGCTTAACACGTACAGAAATGAAGATTTGTAAATTCATTCAGACCGGCCTTTCAAGTAAGGAAATCGCGCAATCCATGAATATTTCATTTGAAACGGTCCAAGCCCACCGGCGCAATATTCGCAAAAAGTTGGGGCTTCGCGGCCGAAGGGTCAATCTGCATGCGCTATTGGCGTCAAAATCTTTTTTTCGACATATCTAATAAAATAAATTAAATATCTAAATAGATTCAACTAAATCAATCATCCATTTTGCTATCAGAAGAAACCTAACCAGAATGAGCCGGAATTGAAATAGATCTCAGGTTTTATTTATTCAACAGACAGAGCGCAGCGATTCCATGCGTTCTTGACAACATGTTCTCAGATAAAACCCAATAAGAACGTTGACTACCGGATCAAGATATTGGATTACCGCCATGGAACCCGATTTGGTCAAATCGATGATATCGACCCCAGCGGAGCTGGCAAAACTCACGGCCCGATTTATCGATCAATTTTGCAGCCGAATGGATTTTCCTTCTGCACTGGATATTCATGTCGACCGACACCCAAATGATACGATTGATCGCTCACCCTATGCCGGTCCCCTGCACACAACACTTGAAAATCAAAAATTGACCATTCATCTCTACGAAAAGGACCTGATGGGCATATCACCTTTAGCGCTGCAGGGGTGGTTGGACATGCAACTAGCCCATCGTCATTTGGAGCTTGAACCGTCAATGTATCGGGTTAATTTCAAAAATGAAATCCGACCCATTTTTAACACTGCGGGGTCCGGCCTTCACATGGTGCGCCACATGGTGGTGCATCTTGAAACCAGCCTGAAGAATCTGATAGCCGCTCAAATTGTCATTGAAATTGGCAACAGCATGCCCTTATTGTACTATTACACCTACAAAATTAGTCCTTCGGCTGAAGAAAAGGAAAATTATCAGCGGCTTTATCCCCACCAGTGGATCCGGGCAATTTTTCTATGTAAAAAAAATAGGGGCTTTGCACCAGTCGCATTAATGGCCCATAAAGGGATCGCCGCCGAACTGGCCTCCTATTGGTGGAACTGCCATGCCTATATTTCACCGGAAGATAAACGTTTTTTGGAATCGCTTTTTTACCTATCCAATCAAAATCCTGTGAAACACTTTTCTGAAACTCTGGTGGAAATGTTCAAATTCGTGACATCGCAATTATTGATCCGATGAAACTTTGCAGGGGAGCACGCGTCGCTAAACTTTACTACACCCGAGAGACCAAATCCGGACAAGCCAGCGGAGAAAGGACTATTGAAGATTGAAGATTGTTGGAAGTCGCTGCGCTCTGTCTGTTGAATAAATAAAAAACAACAGAATGCTTTTCAATGGCCGCTTCGGCCGCCAGCAGTAGTCCTGAAACCTGAAACCTCAAGCCGCATCTTATAACACATTGTCAGAAACAGCCTGATGAGGGCCTAACATTGCGCGAAGTGATCGCCTTTTCGGGTATATCAATATACCCGTTTTTTACCTTAAATTATTCCTTTACACGCCTCCGTTGTCTGTGTCAGGGTATGTGACCATGGGATCACCCCACATATGAATTACAAACCGATTCGCAGACCAATTGGGGAGGAGGTATGAAGATTACGCAAATTGCCGGATTTTTGGGGTGCGGTAAAACAACGCTTTTGCTTAAACTCTCAAAAGAACTTGCCGGCGAAGGTGAACGAAAGATTGCCTTGGTTGTCAATGAAATCGGTGAAATCCCCGTAGATGGCAAAGTCTTCGAGGAAAGCGGCATGCAGGTGAAAGACATCGGCGGGGGTTGCATTTGTTGTGAAGTGGCTGCGACCTTCGCCAAAACCATTTACAGATTATACAAAGATTTTAATCCCGATCACGTTTTGGTGGAACCCACCGGTGTCGCCGTGCCGCATCAGGTTAAATTGGCCGCCAGAATGGGCGGCCGCGATGCCAAAATTGCCATCGGCCCGGCCATCGTGCTTTTTGATGCAACGCGTCCGGCGGAGCTTTTAGATATGAACATGCTGGGTCAACTGGTTACCACCCAGATAAAGGATGCCGATGTAATTGCCATCAGCAAAGTGGATGCGGTGGACGATGGCGCTATAGCAGAATCGGCTCAAAAAGTCCGTGAATATAATGCCAAAGCCGATATCTTCAATTTATCTTCTTTTAGCGGTATGGGCTTGGATCAATTGGTAGACGTTGTTCTTGAATGGGAGGCCTGAAAATGGCGGATCCAACAGCATTCGACGGAAACGGCTGTTATACCGAACACGGGGTCAGCGGTTATGGTGTCGCCGCTAGATTGAGCCGCAAAGAATCGATGAACGAGAATTTTGTTAAAAATATGGCTGAATCGATGATGGTCTCCATCGCCCAAAAATGCATGGATCTGGGGGCGCGTTGCATTGGCCATATCAAGTCGCATATTCGCACCGAGGCCGGAACCATCAAGGCGGATACGATCGGGGCTTCCCACGGTTCCTACTCAAAAGGCCATCTCACAAAGCCGGTTACAGACCTGTTCATCGCCATTAACAGCATCGTTCAGGGTATACCGGAAGAGGCCGTCAAGGCCGCGACCCTGGAAGGCATGCATGAGGTCTCCGGACAACGCGGTCTTTTGGTTGTTAAAGAAAAAGAACACACCTATTTCGATGAATTTGATTTTGTCGCATCCAAACAAGATTACATCAGACAGCTAGAAAAACAATTATTGTCCGATGAAAATCCGGAGGAAAAATAAATGCTACTGGTAAGCGTATCCGGTGCGCGCGATAGCGGTAAAACCACCCTGATTCGCGAACTCGTCGCGCGACTGAACGCCACAGGCAAGAAATCGGCCGTGATTGTTAATCAAGATGGCGAGGTCGATTTTGATCAGGGATTTGTAAACAAATTTCAGGTGGCGGTTAAATACATCCGAGGTGGGTGAGTGGGCTGCTCATTGGCTTCCAGTCTGGTAGATCTCAAAAAAGAATTAAAAAAGACCCATAATCCCGATGTGCTATTTGTCGAACCGTCCGAAATGGTGCTTACGGAAGAGCTTCGCCAAGTCGCTGCCATGGGCCGCCGCGATGTCCGTTATGAAATTGGCCCATTCATTACGCTAGTAGATGGGCCTCTATTCGGATTTTTATGGCAGGAGCGCCGCAAGCTATTGCTTGGACAAGTCAGCGATGCCGATATGGTTGTCATCAGCCGTTGTGACCAAATTGATCCCCAAGAAGTACAGGAAATACAGGGTCTCTTGGCTGAATACCACGATGGCATCCATGGTTTAAGTGTCCATCAAAATCTTGGCCTGGAGCCGCTCTGGTCCAATATTGCTGATCATTCACAGCCGAAAAAATAATTTCCGGCAAATCAGCTTTTACAAACTAAAAAAGTAGAAAGGAGACTAGTCATGACACCATTGGAAAGAGTCGGAACCGTTCTTCAAGGTGGCATCCCAGATCGCGTCCCAGCCGCCCCCTTGATTTGCGGCGCAGCACGCAGGGTGTACGGAGTAACCTATGAAGAGTGGGCCCAAGACGGTGAGTTAATGGCCAAATCCATGATTCAGGCCCAGGAACTCGTCGGTTTTGATGGCATTTTAGGTCTCGTTGACCTGTCCGTAGAAGCAGCCGACCTGGGCCAAAAAATGGTTTATCCGGTTGAAGACACACCTCACCCTAATTATGACGATCCGCTAATTAAAACTCCGGATGATTATTTCAAGATTGAAAGGATAGATCCCACTAAAACTCCCCGCATGAAAGAAATGCTCACATACATGGATATCATCTGCAACGAAAAAGCCGCCACCGTTCCGATCATGGGTTTTGTGTATGGACCGCTTGGAATACTCTCAATGTGCCGAGGAGCGGAAAATGTATTCCGTGATTGCTATAAAAACAAAGAAGCCATCATCAAGGCCGAGGAAATCATCACTGACATATTGGTCGATTATATTAAGGCCATGTGCAAGACGGGTGTGCATGCGGTTGTGCTCGACACCCTGTTCGCATCGCAAACGATCATGCGCAAGGAAATGTGGAAAGAAATCGAAGGACCATTTACTAAAATACTGGCTGACGCCATACGGGAATGTGGCGCCATGGTCATGGTCCATAATTGCGGCAACGGCATTTATTTCGACGTCCAAATAGAAATGATGGAACCTGTTGCCATTTCTTTTGCCTATCCACCGGACGACTGCAAAGACATGGCGGAAGCCAAAGAAAAATGGGGCAAAAAAACCTGCCTTTGCGGTTACGCAAGCCCGGCTCAATATGCCTTCCTGGGAACTGCCGAAGAGATGAAGGCCGAGTGTAAGAAAGAGATTGAAGAGCTAGGTAAAGACGGCGGATTCATCCTGGCCACGGGATGCGAATTTCCACCCAACGGTTCCTTGATGAATGCTATTGCCATGATGGAAGCGGCTGAACTTTACGGAAAATATTAAAACATTTGGGCGATGCCGATCGGTCGTCCACCCGCGGCAACGTCAAAAAGATCTGACCGAGGGTCAGGAAACGGCGCCATATTTCTGGGTGCCGTTTCCTTTAGCCGGCACCAACTTTTGGGTTGCGACTGGGGTGGTGAAAATACGCATAATAGGGCCCTTAATTTATTTCTATTTTCTTTCCTTCTTTTTAAATGTAAGGTTTCAGGTGTCAGTGTTTAGGATATTCTATTGCGTCTACCTTTCCTGACACCTCGTATGAAACTCTTCATTATAAAAGTTTCTTTTTTGATTAGACTGGCCGTTTTTTGGCCGGTGGCTGGGCTGACACCTGAACACTGACACCTGAAACCTAACGCTAGGCTGAACCCTAGTTGGAATCATGGGTTTGGCGGTTGACTCTATTATGTCATATTTATCTGGTCATTTGACAAGGTCGGATTTATGACCCATCTATAAAAAATGTTAATCCGTGAATCAGCTGCATATTACGAAAGAGGTTTCTAACCAGTTGGAGAAAAAAAAGACAATGTCCGAACCCGAGATGACAACAGCAACAAACGAGGCTAAGAACGGCATTGCGATTGAAACCTATCACATCACCGACGAACCCTTTTACTTGCCTTTCGGCGAAGAAATCTCGGTGTTTGAAACGGCCTTCCGGCTCAAGCTGCCGGTGATGCTCAAAGGCCCTACCGGCTGCGGAAAAACCCGTTTTCTGGAGCATATGGCCTGGAAGCTGTCCATTCCCCTGGTCACCATTGCCTGCCACGAAGATTTGACGGCATCCGATCTGGTGGGACGCTATTTGCTCAGCGGTCAAGAGACGGTCTGGCAGGACGGTCCGTTAAGTCTGGCGGTCAAGCACGGCGCCATTTGCTATTTGGACGAAGTTGTCGAAGCCCGCAAGGACACGACCGTCGTCATTCATCCCCTGACCGACGACCGCCGTATTCTTCCCCAGGAGAAACGGGGGTTGCTGCTGGAGGCCGATCCGGATTTTCTGCTGGTGATCTCCTACAACCCGGGGTATCAGAGTGTGATGAAGGATCTCAAGCATTCCACTCGGCAGCGATTTATCGCTTTGGAGTTCGACTATCCGTCAGCGAAAAATGAGCGCTCAATCATCGTTAAAGAAACCCATGCAGACGAAGAAACTGCCGGCCGCCTGGTGCGACTGGGTGAAATGGTCCGCAATCTCAAGCAGCACGGACTTGAAGAAGGCGCCAGCACCCGTATGTTGGTTTATGCAGCCAAAATGATATCAGGAGGCATTCAGCCTCGAGTTGCCTGTGAGGTGGCAGTGACACGCGCCATGTCTGATGATTTCGAGATGCAGGACGCGATCGCTGAGATTGTTTCGGGAATTTTTTGAGGGAGCCATGAACATCCAATCGCCTTGTAAGATCCTTCCTAAGGCTCGCCTGAAGGCAGTGCATGATTTCCTGAGCGACCATCCCCACCTGCTTTCCAGACTGCCCAAAGGCACCCACGACACTTACTTGAAAATCTGCAGTGCGGTCTCCCATTTGATGGCGCGCAGAGCGACCGATTTTTTTATTCGGATTCTGCGCAATATTGAGGACCTAAAGGGAAATCCCTCACAAAGCGTGATCCTGCGCGCCGCCGTTATGCTTTCGGCCGCCAACTGGACCATGGTACAGCCCTATTTTAGTAGCGTCAAGGCGCTGCCTCAGGATGATGAAATTGTTGAACAGTGGACCCTGTTTGTGCTCGCATTGGCCGATTGGAACATCGAGACGGCCATCACTTTTCTGGATCAAACACCCGCCGCCCTGGCTACCTTTGGACTGGAAAATCTTTTTGTCTGGGGCGACCAAGCGCAGGAAGCCCTCAAAAAAAACCGCCGGATGTATCAAGCGGCCAAAGCCTATCTGGAAGAGGCCGTAGCGGATTCGTGCAATATTCCGCTACCCCAATGGCGATTTCTTTTGGGACAGGCAGCCCGGATAGCGGAAGTTTCTCCATTAGCGGCGGAAGCATTCATAAAACACGGAAATCGTGCCTGCCTACTGCTTAACGATCAGGAGACTGCTCAGTGGATAGCGCAAGGGCTTGCCGGATGTCAATCAGAAGAAGAAATCATCGGCTTTTTCAACGGTACATCCCAAAATGCCATGCAGAAAAGGGACGATCTTGTCTCCGGTGTCGCGTTGAAAGACCGCAGCAACACGTTAGCGCTGATCTGCGAAGCATGTATGGGACAACCGCTGAAAATCCGATCAAATTCCGTTCTAATTGACGTCAAGGGATTTACCGGGGGTGCGGCAACCGATGGCCATACTATTTTTCTCCCCGACATCGTACCTGATTTCATGCTGTATAAATTAATGGCTCTGCATCAGGCCATGCTGCTGAAGCGCGGCAATTATTGGGAAGCCGCCGGCAAAATCGTATTCGACCCTATCCGGATCCATACGAACGCTGATCGACGGTTGCTGAAAATGCTTCCCGGACTTCGCAAGCAGATGGAAGGCCTTTGCAAAAATGGCCTGCCCCCATCCTATCCTTTCAAAGTTGGAAAAAAAGCGCATTTCCCATTGCCATGGTGGGGTGACCTTTTACCCGAGCTGGTGAGCGAGACCGATTCAACTATTAAAAAAATCAAGGAACGCGCATCAAAATATGCTGAACTTCCACCGGAGCTGGTAGAAGCCCTTTTGGCATCGATGATGGCCGATGGCCAGCGAGAGATTGACGGACTTTGGGGGATGTTCAAAGAGATGATGGACCAGATGGAGTTTGTCTCGCCCGATCCGGAGGAACTCCAGGAACATGTTAAGACATACTTTTATAAAGAATGGGATGCTAACTTATCGGATTATAAACTCGACTGGTGTCTCGTGCGACAACGGCCCGCTAAAATTGATGCCAACGTGTTCGTGGAAGAGGTTCGCTCACGACTGGAAGGGATGATCAAGCTGATCCGGCGTCAGTTCTTAAGACTGAAGCCGGAACGATTCCGTAAATACAGGGCGCAGCCCATTGGCGATGGTCTTGACATCGACGCGCTGGTGGAGGCCGTGGTGGATATGCGATCGGGCGCGTTTTTGTCGGAAAATGTTTATATTCGGCGGGACAAACGCATTCGGGACGTAGCTGTATTATTCCTGGTGGACATGAGCAGTTCGACCGAAGAGCAAGTCGAGGGACGTCGGGTCATCGATATTCAAAAAGAGGCGATGGTCCTGATGGCCGAAGCCCTCGATGCGTTGGAGGATCCTTACGCCATCTATGGATTTAGTTCGGAAGGACGCTTTCGCGTCGACCTGTTCGGCGTAAAAGACTTTACAGAGCCCTACAGCGACAGCGTGCGATATCGCCTGGGCAATCTGGAGCCATTAGGGCTCACCCGAATGGGTGCTGTCATCCGGCACGCCGGCCACAAGCTGGCATCCATTCCTGCGGCTGTCAAACTTATGATTATTCTCACTGACGGAAGGCCCTATGATCTTGAGTACGGCGTTTTGGATTATGCCGTCGCCGATACGAAAAAAGCGATCGAAGAAACCCGACGCAAAAGAATTCACCCTTTTATCATAACATCCGATAAAAAGGGTGAAGAATACCTCAGACGTATATCGCCCCAAACAGGGAGTATCATTCTGCCCAAAGTGGAACTGCTGCCCAAGCTTTTGCCCGCTATCTACAAGCGATTGACCGTTTGAGCGGATCATTTGTCGCTATTCGTCCGTGAAGGGGTGTTGGTATTAGGTCGTTATCGGAATTTATTTGACAACATGTTGTAAGAAAATGAAGGTTTCAGGTGTCAGTGTTCAGGTTTCAGATAAAAAATTCAAATAGCAAAACACAAATACCAAATGGTTCGACAAGCTCACCACCACCCTGAGCCAGGTCGAAGGGCAAATCACAATGACCGAAATTCAAAATCCCAAACAAACACTGAATATTTAAGGTATTCCTCGACTCTAAAATAGACAGAGCGAAGCGATATCCACAAATATTCAATTTTCAATCTTCAATTTTCAATTCCGGCTCGGCCGGGTGAGGTGTCAAGAACATGGAGAGCAACTATGAAGCCCTGGTGGAAAGGGCCATTGAACTGGGGGCCACAGGGGCCAAACTGATTCAGACAGACCAGGTCATATTCGACCCCAGATCCTATTTAAAGTGCCGCTTCGGCTGCAACCGCTGGGGAAAATATTGGACGTGTCCGCCCAACATGGACATTTCGCCGAAAGATTTTCAGGAGGCCTACGACCGGTACCACAGCGCCATCGTGATTCGAACGTCAGATCCCAACGTGGGTCAAGAGGTGACCCTGGCCATCGAAAAAGAGGCCATGATGACTTTGGGCTGCACATTTGCATTTGCCCTGGTGCTCTGCGTTCAATGTGAGGAATGCGCCCATCCCGATCCCTGTCTCTACCCCCATTTGGCGCGTCCATCCATGGATGCCTATGGCATCGATATCGGAAAGACCGTTGAATCCATTGGCTTTGAGGTCGAATTCGATCCCAAAGGCCAGCTTTTGCCCGCATGGTACAGTATGGTCCTCATTGACTAGTTCTACTTTGTCATATTTACTTTTACTTCCGTTCCTTACTATAACAAACTGATATAGCAAAATAGACGAATGCCTAAAATGACATAAATTGCCTAAAATGCCTAAAATTATGGAAACGCTATGCTCTATCTGTTTTTATAAAAAAATGACAGAACACCGCAATTTTAGCTCATTTTAGTTCATTTTAAATTTTAGCTCATTTTCTTAGTAAACTCTATAATTTGTTGAATTTTAAATAGAATCATTTATTCTGTCAATGTAACAAGGTAAGGTTAGGGTATCGCAGTCATGTCGATCGGAATTATTTGCTGTAAAGTACTTGAAAAAGAAGTCAAACAACTCACCAGGGGAATACCCGAGATAACCCACCTGGAAGTGATGGATTGGGGGCTTCACACCCAACCCGATCTCCTGGCGGAAACCCTTTGCCATCGTATTGAAGAACTTCAAGACAAGGTGCAAGCCGTTGTATTGGGATACGGCCGCTGTCAGGCTTTGGACAAAATTCCGCAAAATTTTAAAGTTCCGGTTTTTTATCCTCAGGCAGAAGATTGTATCGGGATCTTATTAGGCCAGAAACGCTATGCCGGAGAACTAAGGAATGAAGCGGGAACCTGGTTTTTAACGCCCGGCTGGACCGAAATGGGTATGGAATTTATTTTCCACGAGCTGCAACTCAATCATCTGGCTGAAAAAAATATCGATCCCCTCAAAGTCGCTCATCGTATGTTAAAAGATTACACTAGGGTTTTGTTCATCGACACCCAGGTCGGCAACCAAAAAAGCTTGCTTGAAAAAGCCCAGATGATTGCCGATGAGTTCCACCTTCGATTGGAAACAACCCGGGGATCATTGGTGCAATTGCAAAAGACATTAAAGCAGGCGTTGAAACGGACGGATGCATACTAACTCTTGCAAGGGTGGATCCGAAAAGGTTACACGGACGCGGGGAGAAATCAACGTAGCTATAAAATATTCGAAATTCGAATATCGAAATGCGAAACAAATTCAAAATCCTAATGTTCAAATGCTAAAACCGGGGGGGGACCACACAGTCTGATGGTAATAACGAATCAACTTATATATCAACGGTTAGTAAGGTAAAGATTATAGGTTTTTGTCATTCGAATTTTTGTCATTCGAATTTGTTTCGTGCTTCGAGTTTCGGATTTCGGATTTAAATGATCAAGTAAATGGTCTTCAATTAACGTTCTATGATTTTAGGATCATTGGACTTTCGAATAGACTGAAAAAATCCGTATTTAGTCAAGTTTGATCACACATTGTTTTAACCGCGAAAGAATTTGATCCCCGTCTATATCCCATCCGATAAAAGCCAATTGAGTGTCACTCGTTACATCCCACGCCAGGGTTTCAATCTTGCCGCCGACATAATTAATCATGACCGTCCGGTCCTTGAAACGAACCGGCCCTTTCATGCGAAACACTTCCCAAGGGAGCTTTTCCATAAATTGATTAAAACGTTTCTCATCCAGCGCCTCGGATTTTTGGAAGGCAAAGGTGACAAATTGACCCGCCGCTATGGATTCTGATGGGTGCGCGTGAGGGTCTATTTCTACCGCTGGATCGGTATCGGAATTATCGGTATGGATATGATCATGATCACCCCATTGCAAGGGGCGATAAAATTGAAGTGATTTTAAGCCAGTCGCTTGGGACGGAGTCGGTGCCCAGAGAGTTTCGGGGTCAATGCCACATTGGATGGTCGGAACCACCCGGGCATTCGGAACGAGCTCGTGTAACTCCCGTAAGAATTCTGATATTTTGTCCTTGGCGAATAAATCGACTTTATTGAGAAGAATCAGCTGCGCCGATTCAAGCTGATGGTAAAAAAGAGGTCCAAATACTTCCCGCGCTTCCCAACAATCGGCTTCCAAAACGGTAATGATTTTATTCAGTTGCATGTATTCGGCCAATTCGGATGTTTGCAGCACCGTTATAATCGATCTAGGATCAGCCACCCCTGAGGTTTCAATAAAAATTCGCCGCGGACTGTATCGCTTCCATATTTGGGTCAGAGATTGTTTTAAATCGGCGCTGAGGCTGCAGCAGATACAGCCGCTGGTGAGTTCAATAACATCAGAGCCTGAATTTTTCAGCAAAGCACCGTCAATGCCGACATCACCAAATTCATTGACAAGCACAACGGTGTCCGCCAGATCGCTCTCCCAGGAGAGAATTCGCTTTAGCAGCGTCGTTTTGCCGGCACCTAAAAATCCTGATAGTAGGATCACACGTCCTTTTTCTTTTTTCTGAGTGTCGGGCTCAATGGCCATTTGCGTCTCCTTAACCCACAGGGCTGGCGAAAAACCACCTTTGACAACCATAAACATGGCTTATTCGGTAATCTGGGGGAATATAACCCCGTGAGGATATTGTGTCAAATTTTAGCAGCAGCCACAGCGATATTGAATTTTAGATTTCAATCACACTGACCGTGTGTTATGATCCTGTCCCTTTTCTGATTGCGATCTATAAGACATCTTGCATTTTTTGAGCGATCTAGACGTTTACTTGAGGTAACCAATGGCATTGTTTGACTGGAAAAGTGAACTGGCCCGTGAGGGACACAAGGTAATTTTGTCCGGGCAGCCGGCTGCGATGCATTGTCATCATTATAACATTAATCTTCAAAAAACCATCGAGGATAATCTGGGAAACGAGGGTGTCGAACTTCTTTTCAGATCGGTCGAGGAAGCCAGCTATACGAGCTTTCAGCATCTTCTCGATCAATATCCGCAGATCAAAACCTTAAAATCGAAATTGGAAATGGCCGGTATTTTATTCCAAAATTGTGGATTGGGTGTCATCAATTTTGAGCGGGTTCGACCGGGGGGTGGACACGTCGTGAGCCCCTCGAGTCATCATGTCACCGGGTGGCTTGCCAAGCATGGCAAACGGGACACACCGGGATGCCATTTTACCCGGGGCTGGATGGCAGGTGCCCTGGAAGCGATTTACAACCGGTCTCTGGGATTCTATGCGGTTGAGGAAAAACGCTGTAAAATGATGCGGGATGAAACCTGCGTATTTCAAATTAAGGAAGCCTAATTGGCGATTGACGGCACTAAAATAATCCATGCGGTCATGGAAGGCAGTCAGATACGGGAATCCAAAGGGATTATCCCTCTTTTTGGTGTATATCTGTCTCTTTTTTCAGTTCAGTATTACAATACACTCAGCTTTGAATTTGAGCAAAAACTCGGCCTAGACCATAAAGCCAAAACCCTTCTGATCGAAGCTGCCCAGGAATGCGGTTATGCAACTTTTCAGGGAATTCGCAATTCCTGGGAATGGGAAGAAATCGTTACCCCCATGATCGAAAATAAAGAAGATCAAATATCCGGCTTTGCCGCTGTGGCGGTGGCATTCGGATGGGGAGATCTGGCAGTAAAAGAAATTTTGCCCGAGAAAAAACTTCGCATTCGGGTGAGTGATTCCTATGAAGCCTCGGGCTATCTGGAACGCTACAGTACGGCCACCTCAGGAAAATGTTATATGCTGCGTGGTGTAACCGCTGCTTTCATGGATCTGATATACGGCGCTGATTATCCGGATGGCTGTTTTGGTTTTACGGCCGAAGAACCACTCTGCCGGGCAAAGGGAGACCCTTACTGTGAGTTCGTTGCTAGAAAATCATTTAATTAATATCACACTTGTCGACGGCAGCGCAGAGAAACAGAATAGCTGCTGGAAAGCACTGTCTTGCGCCAAGGTGCTCTGCCCGGCCCATGGGAAACCCTCCATGGAGTGCTGGCTCATTCCTAAAACCCATTGCGCCAATTCCATCGAAGAGGATTTTTTCCAGAAGCTGTCTATTTGTTTGACCTGTTCCTATTTCAAGGAACAGGGCCAGCGACATCCAAAAGGTTGGAATTATTTTTTGGCCGACCAGATTCACAAGTATAACAACAATGCACTGGAGCGCATCTACCAAAAAGAAGAAAGCTTTGTCGAGATATTAAACCGGATTCCGGACGGACTTTTTACCACCGATCACGAATGGAGAATTACCTATTTCAATCCGGCAGCCGAAAAAATCACCGGTTTTTCCGCCTATGATGCCGTCGGCATGTACTGCAAAGATGTATTCAAGAATTCCGTCTGCGAGTCGGACTGCGCCTTAAAGCGTGCCATTGCCGAAGGCAGAAATATCCACAACCGGGAATATATGATTACCAACATTGAGGGCCAAGGTATACCCATCATCTGCTCTACCTCCGTTTTCCGTGATGGTTCCGGGCGAATTGCCGGCGGACTCGAAATTTTTAAAGACATCACCGAATTAAAAAGGCTTGAAGAGGAAAATTCCAAAAGAGAGAAAAAGTTTCGCCGGATTTTTGAAGGCAGTCACGATATGATTTATACATCCAATTTGCAGGGCAACCTACTGGATGTGAACCAGGCAGGGGTCGATATGCTGGGATATCAAACCAAGGAAGACCTCTTGCGGATGGGTTTAGCCAAGGGATTTTACCGCAACGCTCGGGACCGAGACAAATTTATCGAGTTGATGAACCGTGAAGGCTTTGTCAAAGACCATGAAGTCGAATTTAAACGCCAAGATGGAACGCCGATTCACGTCTTGATTTCCAGTCGCCGATATGAAAATTCCAAAACCGGAGATGTTGAATATGAAGGAATTATCAAAGACATCACCCGGCGTAAAGACACGGAAGAAGAAATCTGGGAACGAAATCGCGAGCTTTCCATCTTGAACAGCCTGGCAGTGGCATTAAATGATGTTACCGACCTCGAACAGCTCCTGAAATTCACCCTGGAAAACGTACTCAACGTCTTGCGGCTGAAACGTGGGGCTATTTTCTTAATCGACCCCAAAGCCCAAAATGCGGTTCTCCAAGCCAAATCAGGACTTCCTAATCCGTTAGTGGGTGAAAAAGATCACGTCATATTTAAAGATAAACTGCTCGAAAAGCATTTGATTGAGAAAAATACCTATCTTGCCCCGAAACCGATGTTTCCCTCCTTTCAGGTCAGCTACCCGTCGCGGAACGGAAAACCGGTACCATGGCTATGCTGCTTTCTAATTACCTTTAAAGGCCGCGGGGTTGGTTTCTTTGGACTTGACATACCAGTTTCACGGGTGCTCAACCGCCATGAAGTCCACCTGATCGGTTCTCTGGGAAATTTTCTCGGAGGTGCCATCGAAAATACGAAGCTTATCGAAACCATCCGACAGCATCGGCAGGAATTGAGCCAACTTACCGAAAAACTTTTCCAGAGCCAGGAGGAGGAGCGTCGCCGTATCGCCCGAGAACTGCACGATGAAGCCGGCCAATCCCTGACAGCGATTAAATTGGGACTGGACCGTTTGGAGGAAAACCATTCTCCCAATGACGCCCAACTTAAGGCGGAAATCGACGAAATTCGCAAAATGATCAAACGGACCTCATCGGAAATCCGGCGACTTTCCTACCATCTGCATCCGACCCTATTGGTTGATCTGGGATTGGAACCGGCACTCAATTTGTACTTTAAGGAGATTGAAAACCATTCAAGTCTGGATATTGAATTTAACATGGTGGGTTTCGATCGCCGAATGGTCCCCGACATTGAAACGGTTATCTACCGTTTCAGCCAGGAAGCGCTCACCAATACCCTCAAGCACTCCGGTGCGGAAACATTTGTTTTGTCGATTATCAGAAGCTACCCCCGAATTATTTTTCAGGCTGAAGATGATGGCATCGGTTTTGACACCCAAATCGTGGGAAAAGATAAAAGAAGTTTAGGTATCATCGGAATGCGGGAGCGGGCATCCCTTCTGGGTGGAACCTTTCAGCTACGCAGTTTACCAGGTCAGGGAACCCGGATTCGGATCGAAATACCCTTTTCCGAGGATTCGAGCCATGAGTAACGCAATCAAGATCATCGTCGCCGACGATCATACCATTGTCCGGCAAGGTCTGGCCCGGTTGCTTGAAGAGCAGGCGGATATCAGGGTCGTCGGTGAGGCCACCAATGGCCGCAAAGCCATTGATTTGGCCAAAGAATTAAAGCCGGATGTGGTTATCATGGATATCGCCATGCCCCGCATGAATGGCATAGAGGCTGCTAAAAGGATCCGTAAGCATTTACCCAAAACCAAAATCTTGATTCTTTCTATGTATTCCCACGAGCATTACATTCATGAATTACTCGAATGCGGAGTTTCCGGCTATCTGTTAAAAGATTCCAGCGGACGCGACATCATCCATGCCATCCATGTCGCCATGAAAGATGAAACCTATTTAAGCCCCTCCATTTCAAAAGTTCTGGTGGATACCTATCGCTCGCCCCGCAAGGTTTCTTCCCAGGCCGAGCGCTACAAAAAACTGACCAACAGGGAAAGAGAGGTTTTTCAACTCATTGCCGAAGGACACTCGACCCGTCAGATCGCTGACACCTTATGTGTCAGCATCAGTACCGTCAAATCGCACCGTGTCAAAATAATGGAAAAGCTGGGCGTCGATACAACCGTCAAACTGGTCCATTTTGCCATTCAGCTCAGGCTGGTCGATCCCGAGCTTTAAGTAAGGCACCGGCCGGCATCGCCCGACTTGCAACCATCGAATTTAATGCCCTGCCCTTCTCGATCTAAAATTTCTTTAAAATCATCTGCGATAGATACAAAAATCAACTTTTAGACGATTCCCAAACCAGAGTGAGTTCGTTATAGAAGTATCGGTTTTATGGAATTGTATGGACGATTTTTATAAATCTGCTTTTTAGTGATTGTCAAAAAAACGTGCCGGTGTTCAAACGTTTTTTTCTACAAACACTTATACCGCAATTCCTTATTTCGGATCATCATTATGGAGAGCGGTGTAAATTTCAATAAGGAGGAAGGGATGTTTCAATTAGGCCAAGAGCAGAAAGTTTGTGAGGTGGGAGGTGTAAAGTTTGGCGGTCAGCCCGGCGAATACCCCTGCGTGTGTGTCAGTTCAATTTTTCAGAAAGGCGACCGGGTATTTACGGGCAAACGCAAGGAG